>JAVEEB010000462.1 GCA_030840665.1 Frankiaceae bacterium
CGTGCACGACGCTGGCGTACTTCGGCTTGAGAACGGACAGGGCGTAGCCGCCCGTTGTCGCGACGAACAGCTGAGCGAACCAGGAACCGAACGCCATGATCAGCGTGTTCTTGAAGTACAGGCTCAACTGGAGGTCGTACCAAGCCTGGTGCAAGTTATCGAGCGTCGCGTGGGCAGGCCACAGTGACAGCGGGTGCCTCAGGAGCTCCTGGGTCGGCGAGATCGACGCCTTCGCCAGCCAGATCAAGGGCCCCAAGCCCCACAAGAGGAGGACGAAGAGCAGCAGGCCGTTCACGAGTCGGGAGGTCCGCCGGACGCGCGGGGAACGCAGGTCGGTGGACGACAGGATGCCGCGCTGCTGTTCCTCGGTGGCCCGCCGACGGTCGCGACGGCTGACCTTGGCCGGCTCGGTCGACGAGCCGGAGCCGCGTGCGCCCGAACTCGGCTGCTCGACGTCGGGGCGGGTGTCGACACTCATGAGTTGGTGCTCCATGACCTCGTGAGCCGGAAGTACACGGCTGAAATGATGCCGAGCGCGATGGCCAACATGACGCTCAGGGCAGTGGCCGCGCCGTAGTCGCCGCCCGCGCTGTTCTCGAAGGCGTACCGGTAGATCAGCAGCAAGATCGTGAGCGTCGCGTTGTTGGGCCCGCCGGAGGTGAGCAGATATGGCTCGAGGAAGACCTGGGCGGTCGCGATGATCTGCAGGATGAGGGTGAGGATCAGCACGGCGCGCAGCTGCGGCAGCGTCACGTGCCAGACCTTGTGCCAGACACCCGCGCCGTCGATGCCGGCGGCGTCGTAGAGGTCGGGGTTGACGCTCGTCAATGCGGCGACGTAGATGATGACGGCGCCACCGGCCGCGGCCCACGTCGCTTCCATCACGATCGACGGCATGGCGTGGCCTGCGGTCTCGAGCCACGGGACGGGGTCTACGCCGAACCAGCCCAGCACCTTGTTGAACAGGCCGTCGCTGCTCGCGTCGAAGAAGACCGTGCGCCACAAGAGGATGGAGACGACGGGCGGGATGATGACCGGCATGTAGGCCAGCACGCTGTACAGGCCCTTGCGGCGGCGCACTTCGCTCATCAGGACCGCGATCGCGAGCGGCACGGGATAACCGAAAAGGAAGGCCAGCAACGCGAAGTAGGCGGTGTTCTTGACCGCGATCCAGAGGTTCGGGTCGTGGAGCACGAGGAGGTAGTTGGACCAACCGGTCAGATTCGCGACGACCCCGCCGTTGACGACGCTGGTGTGCTGAATCGACATGATCGCGGCGCGCACGATCGGGTAGAACGAGAAGAAGCCGAAGATGACGAGCAGCGGGATGAAGAAGACGAAGGTGCTGAGGCCGCCTTCACGAACCCATCTCGTGACCCGGTTGCCGCGGCGACGCTGCGGGGGGGCACCGGTCGGGCTTGCGATTGCAGTCATCGGCGGAGGCTCCGGAACCTTGTTGGTGGCGGTGTACATCTAACGCGGTGGACCGGGGGGCCGCTTGCGCGGCCCCCCGGTCCGTTGGCATTACTTGGCGGGCGTGTCGATCGCCTTCTGTGCCGCCGTCTGAGCGGTGGCGAGGAGAGCGTCGATGTTGGCGTTCTTGTCGGTCAGAACGGCCTGGACCACCGGGTCGAGCACCGCGTAGACAGCCTGCGTCGCGACCTCAGGCTCGACGACCAGCTTCTGCGTGAAGATGGCGTCGTTGTACGGCTTGAACTGGGCGAGCGGCACGTTGATCAGGTCCTTGATCCACGTCTGGTTCTGGTCGTACGACGCCTTGTCGAACAGGGGCAGCGACGGAACGCCGACCGGGTTCTTGTTGGCGATGTCAACCTTGGCGTTTGCGAGTGCCGCGGTCTGGTCGATCAGCTTGGAGAGGTAGTAGAAGTCGATCCACGCGACGCCGGCAGCCTGCTGCTCCGGAGTTGCGTTGGTGGCGACGACGGCGAGGTTGCCACCCTGAAGGGCGCCGGAGTCACCACTGCTCGAGTCGAGCGGGATCGTCGCGAGACCGTAGATCTTCGGGTCGAGCTTGGCGTTCTGCACCATCCAGGTGTAGACGTCAGAACCCTGGGTGAACATGCCGACCTTGCCTGCGGTGAAGGCGTTGTTCGCGTCGGCCCAACCGTAGAGCGAGTTGGCGCCCATCGAGTTGTCGGTGAACTTCACGTCGTGCAGCCACTGCAGCGAGGCCTTGAGCTGGGCGTTGCCCGCGATCGTCGCGGTCGTCTTGCCACCCGTGGTGTTTTCGATACGGCCGCCACGTGAGTACGTGTCGGCAGTGATCTGCCACCCGCCGGTGCCCTGGTTGTTCATCTGGAGCCAGCCGGCCATGCCGGTCTTGTCCTTGATGGCCTTGGCGTCGGCGCGGACTTCGTCCCACGTTGTCGGGGGCTTGTCAGGGTCGAGGCCGGCCTTGGTGAACAGGTCGCGGTTGTAGCTGATGGCGTCTGCGTACGCGCCCACGGGGAGGCCGTAGTAGTCGCCGTCGGCGCCCTTGACGTTCTCCATGATGGCGGCGTTGAGCTTGCCGGCGTACGGAAGCTTCAGGATGTCCGCGTTGATGTCCGCGACCTGCTTCTTCTCGATGAGCGTCTTGCCGTCCGTGAACGGGATCGTGAAGACGGTCGGAACCGTGCCACCCGCCAGCTGTGCCTGGAACGTGGTCGCGACCCAGTTGTACTCGACGGACTTGACGGTGACGTTCGGGTACTTCGCCTGGAACTGCGTGATGAGCTGCTGGACGCTGGCCTTCGCGTCAGGCGTTGCGCCCGGGCGGAGGGGGCCGACGGTGATCGACACCGGCGCCGCGGGGGCGGCCGAGGTCGGAGTCGTGCTCGGGGTGTCAGTCGCCGTGGTGGTGTTCGTCGGCGTCGGCGTGACGCTGGCGGCCGTGGTCGCCGAGTTCGACGAGCACGATGCCACCAAAAGCAGGGCGACCGCGCTTGCGACCGCACCGCCCGCTGACTTGCGGACAGACCTCATTGATGCTCCTTGTCTGTAGGCCCCGCTTATGCAGGGGCCTAGCGCGATGTGCGGACTGCGAGATGCGACTCATGCCGAAGCCGAAATCAGACCCGCCGACCGTGAACGACCCGTGGGGTCGATGCCGACCGGACGCTACAGCCGCCTCCAGGAGCACGCAAGGACTTGACAAGAAGTTCTCAAATTTCGACACCAATTTGAGATAATTGGCAGTAGTCCGTGATGTCATGCGCGCATGGGATGTCACCAGTGAAGCACTCACAGTGACATTTGGGCCTGAAAAGGCGATAACGATCCAGCGACAGGTACGACGACGACGGCAGACCGACGCACAGCAGCCGCCATTCACGCTCACGGCAGCCGCCAGCAGACGTTGCGATCGTCTTGCGAGGCCGCGTCGAAAAGGGGTGTGGTGGGGCCTCAGGCCCGGACGGCACCCGTCGTGCCGCGCACGACCAGCTCGGGCTCGAACAGCAACTCGCGGGCGGCGGAGACGCCACCCTCGATCTGGTTGACGAGCAGGGTGACCGCGGCACGGCCCATGGCTTCGATCGGCTGCCGGATCGTGCTGAGGGGCGGGTCGGTGCAGCCCATCAGCGAGGAATCGTCGAAACCGATCACGGAGAAATCACGCGGCACCTGAAGACCCGCGCGCCGGGCGGCCTTGATGCCGCCCAGGGCCATCGGGTCGCTCGCGAAGAGCACCCCGGTGCACCCGCGCTCGATCAGCTGTGAGGCGGCCAGCTGGCCACCCTCCAGGGTGAACATCGAGTGCTCCACCAGGTCGGACAGGTCGAGCCCGGCCTCTCGGGAAACGCGCAGGAACGTGTCGTGCTTACGCAGCGACGGCACGTGATCGAGCGGCCCGATCACCAGGCCCAGGCGCTCATGGCCCAACGACCGCAGGTGGGCGAAGGCGAGCTCCACGGCCGCGATGTCGTCCGTCGACACCGTAGGGAACGCGAGCTTTTCGACCGCGGCGTTCATCAGGACGACCGGGATCCCGCGTTCGTGCAACTGCTCGAGGTGAGCATGTGACGACTCGACCTCGGCGTGCGCGCCGCCGAAGAAGATCATGCCCGACACCTGCTGCTGGAGAAGCATGCTCACGTAGGCCGGCTCGGACATCCCGCCAGCGGTGCTCGTGCACAGGACGGGAGTCAGCCCCCGCTGGACCAGGCCGCCGCCGATGACTTCGGCGAACGCCGGGAAGATCGGGTTCTGCAGCTCCGGCATGACCATTCCGACGAGGCGCGCGCGCTCGCCGCGCAGCTGAGTGGGGCGCTCATAGCCCATCACGTCGAGGGCGCTCAGGATCGTCGCGCGGGTTGCGTCGGAGACCCCGGGCTTGCCGTTGAGAACGCGGCTTACCGTCGCCTCGCTGACGCCCACCTTTTTGGCAACCTCGGCCAGTCGTCGTGTCATGACACCGGAGCCTACAACAGCTTGCGGCAAACCTTGCGTCGACTTGCGTTGAGGCGCGACTCGATCATCGACGTTAGCCCGTCGCACGCTCTTTCATGTCTTTAAACTGCAAACTTCGTACGCAATTTCGTTGATCTCTTGCGAAGCCGCATTGCAACGGCCTAGAGTCGTCGGCGCACCACTGGCTGCTTCCTGCGCTGCCGCGTGCCGCGGCGTCCGATAGCTCGCCGTGCCCCGATACATCGCTGAAGACCACCGAAGGGCGACGTTCCCCGTGAGCTCGACGATTTCCCTCTCCCCGCACGACGAGCCGTTCCCCGCATCCGGGGCGCCGACGACCGCTGGGCCCTGGTGGCGCAACGCCGTGGTCTATCAGGTCTACCCCCGCAGCTTCGCGGACGGTAACGGCGACGGGATCGGTGACCTCACCGGCATTCGCGCCCGGCTCCCCTACCTCAGCAAGCTCGGCGTGGACGCGCTGTGGATCAACCCGTGGTACCCGTCGCCCATGGCCGACGGCGGCTACGACGTCGCCGACTACCGCGACATCGAGCCCGACTTCGGCACGCTGGCCGAGGCCGAGGCTCTGATCGCCGAGGCGCACACGCTGGGCATCCGCATCATCATCGACCTGGTGCCGAACCACTGCTCCGACGTGCACCCGTGGTTCATCGAGGCCCTCGCCGCGGCACCGGGCTCCGTCGCCCGCGAGCGCTTCCACTTCCTCGAGGGCAAGGGCGCCAACGGCGAGCTGCCGCCGAACGACTGGCAGTCCCGCTTCGGCGGCCCCGCGTGGACGCGCACCGTCAACGCCGACGGCACCCCCGGCCAGTGGTACCTGCACTTGTACGCACCTGAGCAGCCGGACCTCAACTGGGACAACCCGGAGATCCGCACCGAGTTCGAAGGCGTGCTGCAGTTCTGGTTCGACCGCGGCGTCGACGGCATCCGCATCGACGTGGCCGACGGGCTCATCAAGGAGCCCGGTCTCCCCGACGGCGAAGGATTCGATCCCGCCAAGGGTGTTCCGTACTCCGACCGCGACGGCGTCCACGACATCTATCGCGCGTGGCGTGCCATCGCCGACTCCTACGATGGCGACCGCGTGTTCGTCGGTGAGATGTGGATCCCCGACCCCGAGCGCTTCGCGATGTACCTGCGTCCCGACGAGCTGCACACCGCGTTCAACTTCGACTTCCTGAGCTGCCCGTGGGACAAGGCGACGATGCGTTCGAGCATCGACACGACCATGCGTCTCAACGGCCCGATCGGTGCGCCGGCCACGTGGGTGCTGTCCAACCACGACGTCACGCGCCACGTCACGCGCTACGGCAAGGAAGACACGTCCTTCAGCTTCGCCGACCGTCGCCACGGCGCCCCGAACGATGCCGTCCTCGGCATGCGCCGCGCGCGTGCTGCGGCCCTGTTGACGATGGCCCTGCCGGGCAGTGTGTACGTGTACCAGGGCGAAGAGCTCGGGCTCGACGAGATCGAGGACCTCGACGACTCGCTGCGTCAGGACCCGGTGTGGGAGCGCTCGGAGCACCGCGATCCCGGACGCGACGGCTGCCGTATCCCGCTGCCGTGGTCGACGGAGCCGACGTCGCTGGGCTTCAGTCCTGCCGACGCAACCGCCGCGCCCTGGCTGCCGCAGCCGGCGCGTTGGGCAGCCGTGTCGGCGGAGGTCCAGGAGACCGATCCGGCATCGATGCTCGCGCTGTACCGCGCCGTCATCAAGCTGCGTAAGGCGCAGCCGGGATTGCTCACCGATGACCTCGACTGGATCGACTGCGGCGACGACTGCCTGTCGTTCACGCGCGGCCCGCAGTTCGGCTTTGTTCTCAATCTCGGCGCCGAGCCGGCAGTGCTGCCTGCACACGAAACCCTGTTGCTCACAAGCTCGCCGCTGACCGAAGATGGCCGCCTGCCCGCCGACACGGCGGCGTGGCTTCGACTCACACCGGCCAGCGACTGAAGGTTGTCTATGCAGGGGGACACGGCATCACAGGCGGCCACGTTGGGCGTCGCGGGGGAGCGCCCATCGACCGGGCCTCTCGTCGAGGCACGGAAGCTGACGAAGGTGCACCCCGCTCGTG
>JAVEEB010000007.1 GCA_030840665.1 Frankiaceae bacterium
CGCCCACCGAGCGCAAGGCTCTCGACGTCCTTGGCGGAGCTCAACGATCCAGCGATCGCCGCGGGCGCATGCGAGATGCGGGACGCGAGGGTGGCGTTCACGATCGACCCGAAGATGGCGACGCCCACCGCGCTGCCGATGGAGCGGGCGAAGATGTTCGCTCCGGTGACGACGCCCCGCCGGTCCCAGCCGACGACCGACTGCGCCGCGACGACCATCGAACTTGATGAGAACCCCAGGCCGACACCCACCAGCAAGCCCGGCACCGCGATGAGCCACACCGGCGCAGACTGCGACAGCAGCACGTAACCCACCGCGCCGGTCACGGTGAAAGCGGCGCCGATGAGGGCGGTGTCGCGGAAGCCGATCCGCACGTACACGCGCCCGCTCACCGCCGCCGCCAGAGGCCAGCCCAACGACAGCGACGCAAGGACGAAGCCGGCGACGAGCGCCCCGGTGCCGGCGACGGCCTGGACGTACGTCGGGAGGTACGCGGACAGGCCCAGCACGACGGCGCCGACGGTGAAGGACGCCAGGTTGCCGACGAGGAGCGTGCGCCGCTGGAACACCCACAGGGGCAGCACGGGTTCAGCCGCCCGACGCTGGATGAACACGAACGCGGCGAGCAGGACGACAGAGACGACGAGAACCGAGACCGTACGGACGGACGTCCATCGCCAAGCCGCCCCCTGCAGCAGGCCGAGGATGAGCAGCCCGCAGCCGACCGTGAGGGTGGCCGCGCCGGCGATGTCGACCTGGTGGCTGCGCCGCGTCACCCGCTCGCGGAAGTTGCGCACGAGCATCGCTATGGCGAGCCCGCCGATCGGGAGGTTGATCCAGAAGATCCAGCGCCAGGAGATGTAGTCGGTGAAGAGGCCGCCGAGGGTCGGCCCGAGGATCGCGGCTCCGCCCCAGATGGTGGCCATGTAACCCTGGACGCGGCCGCGCTCCTGCACCGAATACAGGTCGCCGACGATCGTCATCGCGATGGGCTGCACGGCGCCGGCCCCGATGCCCTGGATCGCCCGCGCCGCGATCAACGTCGGCATGCTCCAGGCCCAGCCACACAGGACGGAGCCCAGCACGAAGACCGCGATCCCGGTCAGCAAGACCGGCCTTCGCCCGATCATGTCGGCGAACTTCGCGTACAGCGGCACGGTTGCGGCCTGCGTGAGCAGGTAGATGGAGAACAGCCACGGGACGCTGGACAGGCCGCCCAGTTGCCGCACGATGCTCGGGACGGCCGTCGCGACGATGGTGCTGTCGAGGGCGATGAGCACCATCGACATCATCAGTGCCGCCAGGATCCGGCCACGCGCCGCGTCGGGGCGCTCGAGGGCCGACGTGCTTTCCGCGTCGGTCGTGACCGCCATCCGGCCTCCTTCGATCGATGGTCCGTTCAGTGGCGAACGCCTCGCCACAGGCCTGCGATTCCCGGATCGGCGCCAAAAAGGCAACCGGACTGGTACAACAGGCGTCACCTAGCTATGACCATGTCCACGCGCGGCGCCGCCGCCCTCGCCGCCACAACGCTGACGGCTGCGGTCCTCGCGGTCGTGATCGTGGCCCCGACGGCGACAGAGCCCGGCGGCTGCGCGCCCGGCGCGGCCTGCCCGGGCGCGTTGCCCGGCGCCACCCCGGCGCCTTCGAGCCCGCGCTTCGTCACGGGCATATCGTCTATTGCTCCCTCCCCGACCGGTGCTTCTACGGGCCCCTCGACCGCGACCAGCACTCCGACACCCGGCCCTACACCCACCCCAAGTGCGACCTCCACGTCAGCACCGCCTGTCGTCGATACGAGCCCGGCCGGCCGCGCCCGAACCGTCTTCGCCGCGATGACGCGCGCGCAGCGGATCGGCCAGCTCTTCATGGTCGGCAACGCCGCAACGGGTGTCGAGACGTCCACGCTGGCGGCCATCTCCGCGTACGACATCGGGAACGTCATGCTGCGCGGGCGCAGCTCGGCCGGCGTCGCCGCCACGGCCCGCGTCAGTGCGGCCCTCGGCCGCAGCGTCACCAAGGCGACCGGCGTCCGGGCGTTCGTGGCCACCGACGAGGAGGGCGGCGCCGTCAGCGTGCTCAGCGGCCCGGGCTTCGACGCGATCCCCAGCGCCTTGACGCAAGGCACGTGGTCCGTCGCGGGGTTGCGGACCTCCGCCAACCGGTGGGGGGCGCAGCTGCGACAGGCAGGGGTCAACCTCGACCTGGCGCCCGTCCTGGACGTGGTGCCGTCGGCCGCCGCGGCGCGCCTGAACCCGCCGATCGGGGCGTTCAATCGCCAGTACGGCTACACGACGGCCACCGTGAGTGCCCACGGCATCGCCTTTCTCACAGGCCTCTCGGCGTCCGGGGTCGACTCCGCCGTCAAGCACTTCCCGGGGCTCGGCAGGGTAAATGAGAACACGGACACGAGCCCGTCGGTCACCGACGCGATGACGACCCGCGGCGACCCCTACCTGGCGCCGTTCCAGAACGCGGTGAACGCCGGAGCGGCCTTCCTGATGGTGTCGTCGGCGTACTACAGCCGCATCGACCCGAAGAACCCGGCCGCGTTCTCATCGACCATCGTGACGGGGATGGTCCGCGGCGACCTCGGCTTCCGGGGAGTCGTCATCTCGGACGACCTCGGGAACGCCCGGCAGGTCGCCGCCTGGTCCCCCGGGTCGCGTGCCGTGAAGTTCCTGGCGGCGGGCGGCGACATGGTCCTGACCGTCAACACGGCGCTCGTGCCGGCCATGGTGAAGGCTGTTGCTGCCCGCGCACGCACGGATGCCGCCTTCGCGCGGCTGCTCAACGCGTCGGCGCTGCGCATCCTGACGGCCAAGGCCGTCCGCGGCCTGCTCTGACCGCCGCACTGTTCCCAACCGTTCCTAACCCCCTCGCTGTGCCTAACCGCCGCGCGGGGTCACCGCGGCCAGCAGTTCCGGTAGCCGGCCGAACGCGATGCGCGCCGTCACCGCTCGCGCCCCGACACCCGCCGCAGCCGCGAGGCCGAGCAGGCCCACGCACAGAGCGACCGCGAGGGCACCGTGCGCGAATCGCACGAGCGGGTACGACGCGGCCAACACGGTGGCGAGCGTCGCCACGACCATGCCGAGCCCCGCGAGCCCTGCCAGACATCCGCGGCCCGGGTCCACGCTGCCGAACACGTTGCGCGACGAGTCGGGCAGCGGCACCGGGAACCACACACTCAGCAAGGTCGACGCTGCCAGGCCGAGACCGAACGCGCTCACCTCGACGACGACCGCGATCGCCAGGAGGCCCGTACGACCGGTGACCAGCGCCCCGACGACAGTGCCCGCCACCAGGAGCGGAAGTGTGATGGCGGAGGACGCGATCGCCTTGCCGAGCAGGTCGCTGCGCACGTCGGCCAGGGATCTGGTCGCGGACACGTGCATCCAGTACGCCGCCCCGTCGTACCCGAACTGTTGCGCAGCCTGCATCGACAAAACCGTTGCCACAAAGGCCATTCCTGCCACCATCAACCCGCCGGAGGATCGCGCCGCCGGTCCCAGGACGAACACCATGAGCACGACGACCTGCACCCACAGCACGCGCCGCCTCGGGTCGCGCCATTGATAGCGCAGGTCCCGCGCGGCCACCGCTCCAGCGCGTCCGCGATTGCCGAGTCGCAGCAGCAATCCCCTCCCATCGCGCACCGTCGAGGACGACGCGTCGTGGGTCACGGTGATCCGCCCGAGCCCACGCAGCCAACAGGCAACGAGGAGCCCCACGCACACGGCGACAAGGGCGAGCTCCCCGGCCACGGCGAGCCAGCGCCCCGCCGCGGCATCACCGATCGCGTGCGCCGCCATGCCGGGCGGGGTCCAGCGCATCGCGGCCGCGAGGCGAGCTGTCCCCTCATTCGGCGTTGCGCCCTTCAGCAGCCTGCCGACCAGCACGTTGCCGAGAACGGGCAACAAGCCGACGAGCACCACCGCCCCCGCCGCGAGGTCGCGACCACGGCGGCTCCGCAGCACCCCGGACAGGGTCGTCGTCAGCGCCCGGGACGCCGAGACGCAGAGCATCAGCTCCAGCACCGCGGCGACCAGCGCCACGGCGACCAGCCGCACCGCGCCGGTGCCGGCGCCGGCGCCGGCACCGGCACCCACGACGGAACCTGCCAGGGCGATCGTGGACACCGCCGGCCCGATACCGACGAAGGCGGCGACGAAGAAGCCGCGTGCCTTCTCGCGGCCCGTGATCGGAAACACGAGCAGGCGGCTCGGCTCCAGGGTCTCGTCCGCCGCGGACATCACGACCGGCAGGACGACCCACGCGCCGAAGATCGCCGTGTAGAGGAAGACGGCGGTGTTGTTGTCCGACGCTGCGAGCGCCGCGGCGGCGAGCAAGGCCGCCAGCACGCCGAGGACGCTGATCAGCACAAAGCCCGTGACGTACGCGGCGCCCATCCGCAGCCCGTTGGCGAGCAGCCGCAGCTTCAGCCGGACGAAGAGCCCAACCACGTCAGCCCCTCCCCGCCGATGGGGGCGCCGACGTACGCGAGGAAGGCCTGCTCCAGCGACTGCCCGCGCCGCACGGCGTCGAGCGGTCCGGCGGCGACGATCCGGCCGGCGTGCATCACGGCCACCGAATCACACAGCCGCTCGACCAGATCCATGGCGTGGCTGGAGAAGATGACGGAGGACCCGGACGCCGTGTAGCGCTGCAGAACCTCGCGAATCGTGTGTGCAGACACGGGATCCACGGCCTCGAACGGTTCGTCGAGGAACAGCACGCGCGGGTTGTGGATGAGGGCACTGGCGAGCGCGATCTTCTTCCGCATGCCGGTGGAGTAGTCGACGACCAGCGTCCTGGCCGCCGCGGTGAGGCCGAGGACCGCGAGCAACTCCTCGGCGCGCGCGTCGGCGTCCGCGGGTGCGAGTCGGTGCAACCGGCCGACGTACTGCAGCAGCTCGCGCCCCGACAACCGCTCGAACAGCCGCAGCCCCTCGGGCAACACGCCGATCGACCGTTTGGCCTCGACCGGATTGCGCCACACATCGGCGCCCAGCACCTCGGCGGTGCCGGCGTCGGGGCGCAGCAAGCCGGTCAGCATCAGCATGGTCGTCGTCTTGCCCGCGCCGTTGGGACCGACGAGGCCAAAGAAACTTCCTGCCGGTACGACGAGATCGACGCCGGCCACTGCGACGGTGGCTCCGAACCGTTTCCAGAGGCCAGAGGCGCGCAGCGCGGGCACCGCAGGGGATGCCGCCCTGTCGCCGTCCGCCGGGGGGACTGTCACGGCCGCGTCAGCGGGCCGAGACGGAGGCCTCTGCGGACTCGAGCAGCATGCGTTTCGTACCAAGCTCCTGCTCGCATTTGGACGCCGTCTTCACGTCGCCGCGGGCGTTGGCCCGCATCAGCTTGTCCTCGAGCTCCGTCACCGACCGGCGAAGGCTCTCGACCAGGGGGTTGGCCGGAGTCGCCACGGTCCACTTCGCGTCGGACGCGTCGCGGAAGCGGTCCTCGACCTCCTGGAGGCGGTTTTCCAGGTCGTGCATCGAGGCGCGCGGGACCTTGCCGATGGCTTCCCATTCGGTCTGGATCGACCGGAGCGCGGCCGTGGCGCCCGCGAAGTCGGCCGCCGGGTCGAGGGCCTCTGCCCGCCGCAGGAGGGCTTCCTTCTTCTCCTGGTTGCCACTCTGTTCGAGGTCCATCACGGCGAACGCCTCGGACCGGCGTGCGAAGAACTTGTCCTGCGCGCCGCGGAACCGCTGCCAGAGGGACTCCTCGACCGCCTTCGGCCCGCGACCGGCGGCCTTCCACTGGTCCATCAGCTCGCGATAGCGGCGGGCGGTGTCGGTCCACTCGGAGGACTCGGCCAGCGCCTCGGCGTCGCGGATGAGGGCTTCCTTGCGCTCCTTGGCCGCCTCGCGCTCCTGCTCGCGCACGGCGAAGGCCTCGGTGCGGTGCGCCGTGAACGCGGTGCGGGCGGCGGACAGCCTGCGCCACAAGGCGTTCTCGGCGTTGCGGTCGCCGTCGCCGGCGGCCTTCCA
>JAVEEB010000063.1 GCA_030840665.1 Frankiaceae bacterium
GCGACGGCGCACCTTCAGGAGTTGCACGCCGCGGCGCGCCCGCAGGCGGGGCGCCGGCGGTTCGAGGTCGTCTCAACCGCGGTCAACCTCGGCGGCATCGGCACGGGTCCGCTCGTTGCCGGGTTTCTCGCGCAGTTCGTGACCGGGCCGCTGCGCACGCCGTACATCGTCTTCGCGGTGCTCCTGGTTCTCAGCATCGTCGCCGTCGCACTGACCCCGGAGACCGTCGAGGCGCGGCCGGTCCGCCCCGCGTACCGCCCGCAGCGCATCAACGCCGACCTCGGCGATCGCGCCGGCTACGTCATCGCCGCGGCGAGCGGGTTCGCCTCCTTCGCGGTGTTCGGCGTGTTCACGTCGCTCGCGCCCGGCTTCGTGGGCGGCACTCTGCACCACCCGAGCCGGTTCCTCGCCGGCGCCGTCGCGTTCATCGTGTTCGGCGTCGCCGCCATCGCGCAGGCGACGACGGCCGCACTGACACAGTCGAAGCGGTTGGCCGTTGGCTTGGCAGGCCAGGCGGCGGGCCTGGTGGTCATCGCCGTCGGCATGCAGCTGACGAACCTGCCCGCGTTCCTCATCGGCGGTGCCGTCACCGGCGCCGGGGCCGGGCTGCTGTTCAAGTGGGCGGTCGGCGCGGTCGTCTCGATGGCCGCCCCCGAGGTACGCGGCGAGGCGCTCGCCGGCCTGTTCCTCATCGCGTACGCGGGACTCGTTCTGTCGGCACTGGGTCTCGGCGTCGCCACGCTCTTCGCGACACCGTCGACGGCCATGCTCGCGTTCTCGGCCGTGCTCCTGGTGCTCCTCGCCGCCGTGGCTGTGCTGCGCCGGCGTGCGGCACGCGCGGCGGTCAGCGCCTAACTCCGCCAGGGCACAAACCCTTCACATCGTCTGCACCGATGATCGCCGTGCGGGCTCTAGGGTCGGGTTGTGACCAGCCCCCGCATCCTCGTGGTCGAGGACGACCCAACGATCGCGGAGGCCATTGCCGCTCGCCTTCGGTCCGAGGCCTTTGTTGTCGAAATGGTCGCGGACGGGGCTGAGGCGGTTCGCCGTTGCCGCGACTGGCGGCCGGATCTCGTTGTCCTCGATGTGATGCTGCCGTCACTCGACGGCCACGAGGTGTGCCGGCGCATCCAAGCCGAGCGGTACGTGCCCGTCGTCATGCTGACCGCACGCGACACCGAGACGGACCTCCTGGTCGGTCTCGGCGTCGGGGCCGACGACTACATCACCAAGCCGTTCAGCCCCCGGGAGTTGGTTGCTCGGATCCGCGCCGTGCTGCGAAGGGTCGAACGCACCTCGAGCAGCGATCCGAAAGGGCTGCGCATCGGAGACGTGCTTCTCGACCCGGCCGCCCACGCAGCTTCACGCGCCGGCAACCCCGTGCACCTCACGCCGACCGAGTTCGCGCTGCTGGCGCACCTGGCGACGACCCCCGGGCAGATCTTCACCCGCGAGCAACTGCTCAACGTGGTCTGGGATTGGCCCGGTGCCGCGACGACGCGCACCGTCGACAGTCACGTCCGGTCGTTGCGCAGCAAGCTAGGGCCAGATTGTGTACGGACGGTGCACGGCGTCGGCTACGGGTGCGGCGTGCGTCTATGAGACTGCCCCGGCCGCTCGACCCCATGGTTTCCATCAAGGCGAAGCTCGGAGTCGTCGTCGTCGGCACCATCGTGGTGACCGTCGGGCTCATCGTCCTGAGTGGGCTCGTCGGGTTCCAGATGCGCTACTCGCTGCCGGTCGGCGCGGTCCTGGCTGTTGGCTTCGTGCAGTTGCTGGGCCATGGGATCACTGCGCCCCTTCGCGAGATGGCAGCCGCCGCCCGCGCGATGGCGCGCGGTGACTACAGCCGTCGCGTCCGCGCCGAGGGCCGGGACGAAGTCGGTGAACTGGCTCGCGCGTTCAACACGATGGCCGCCGACCTGGCCGCTGTGGACGAACAGCGCAAGCACCTCGTCGCGACGGTCAGCCACGAACTTCGTACGCCGATCAGCGCATTGCAGGCCCTGCTCGAGAACATCGTCGACGGGGTGACGGCCGCCGACGAAGCAACGCTTCGCACTGCACTCACCCAGACCCAGCGACTCGGTCGGCTCGTCACCCAACTGCTCGACCTGTCGCGTCTGGAATCCGGCGTTGTGCCGCTCACGCGCACGCGCGTCGAGGTCCGCACCTTCCTCGATGACGTCGTTGCACAGTCGGCTGTCGGCCGCGAGTCCACACCGGTCGTGGTATCGGTCACCCCGGCGTCTTCGTACGCCGAGATCGATGTCGACAGGCTGCACCAGGTGTTCGCCAACCTGCTCGACAACGCCGCTCGGCACTCCTCACTCGACGCTGCCGTCCACGTCTCTGCGACCGTGACGGCGGCAGCCCTTTGCGTGGTCGTCACCGACGACGGGCCCGGCATCGCCGCCCCCGATCGCGACCGCGTTTTCGATGCGTACACAAGACTTTCGCCAACCGCTCGCGACGGCGGTGGCACCGGTCTGGGGCTGGCGATCGCGCGCTGGATCGTCGGCTTGCACGGCGGCACGATCTCGATTCTGGACACCCCCACCGGCTGCAGTGTCGCCGTGGAACTCCCCCATCCCGCTCAGGAGTATTCGTGACCGTCGGCCCCATCACCGTTGCCCCGCCCCGCATCCTCTGGCCGCGACCCGGGGTGCCGGCGGCACCGCGCGCGCTGATCCTGTCCGCCGCGGCGGCAGGACTCGTCACGGCGAGCGTCGCCGTGACCCCGTTGCCTGGGATCGGGGCGGCGATCGGCATCATCGCGACCACGGCTGCGGTCTGGCCGTTCACCCGCGGCCGCCGGAATGCGGAGCTGCTCGGTTGGGGAGCCTGCGCGGTTGTTTTGTCGCTGGTGGTCGTCGTACGAGATGCGCCGTGGCTCGTCAATGTTGACCTGGCCGCCTCCCTGGGCCTGGCATCGATCGCCCTCGCCAAACCGCGCACTCTCGTTGCGCACGTCGTCGCGGGCGCCGCCCTGTTCCTGGCCGGCTTAAAGGGTGCGCGCTGGATGGCCGTCGGCGTGCGGACAATGCTGGGTGGCCGCAGCATGCGGGTCAAGCCGTGGCTGCGCAGCATGGCGT
>JAVEEB010000116.1 GCA_030840665.1 Frankiaceae bacterium
GTCCTGGCCAACCTCGACCTGTACGCCGAGGCACTTGTCCTGCCGTACTCGCTGACCGTCAGCGTTGGCTGGACGGTCACGCAACCCGAACAGGCCCTCGCCGTCGACGAGGTGCTCGACCACGCGCGGTCCGAACTGCAGGCCAACCAGGGTCCGGACGCCGCCATCGCGCAGCCCCGCGAGTCCGACGAGTCGCTCTCCCGGGAGTCGGCAGACTGACAAACGGCGGCCCGGTATGGTCCGCCGCATGAGTGTCGTCGTCATCACGGGCGGGAGCCGGGGCATCGGCGCCGCCACCGCGCGCCGCGCCGCAGCGGCCGGGTGGGACGTGTGCCTGAGCTACGTGTCGGATGCCGCCTCGGGTGACCAGGTGGCCGCCGATTGCCGCGCCGCCGGTCGCGCGGCTGTGTCCGTCAGGGCCGACGTGACCAGCGAGGACGACATCGCGGCCCTGTTCGCGGCTGCCGACGAGCTGGGCGCCGTCACGGCGCTCGTCAACAACGCCGGCGTCGTGGCACCCACGTCGCTGGTGCAGGACATGTCGGCCGATCGGCTGCAGCGCATGTTCCTGGTCAACTCGGTCGGGCCGTTCCTGTGTGCCCGCGCGGCGATCGGGCGGATGCTGGCCGCCGGCCGCGGCTCGATCGTCAACGTCTCCTCGCGCGCCGCCGCCCTCGGATCCCCCGGGCAGTACGTCGACTACGCCGCCTCCAAGGCCGCCATCGACACGTTCACGCTCGGCCTCGCGCGCGAGCTGGCCGGCGACGGCATCCGCGTGAACGCCGTCCGGCCCGGCATCATCGACACGGACATCCACGGCTCCGGCGGCGATCCGGGCCGCGCGCACCGGCTCGCCCCGACCATCCCGCTCGGGCGTCCCGGCACCGCCGACGAGATCGCCAACGCGATCGTGTGGCTCCTCGGTGACGAGGCGTCGTACGTCACCGGCTCGATCCTGGATGTCAGCGGCGGCCGTTAGCCCCCCGTCATCAACCGCAGTACAGGAAGACGTTGAAATACCAGCCGGTCTTGCTGACGGCGACGCCCTTCAACGCGGTGTGCCCGTGATGGGGGTCGCCCGTGGCGGCGGGCCCGTCGTGGGTGCTGCTTGTCGGCACCGAGCCCGGGTCGGACTTGCCGGGCAGGAAGCCGTGCGAGAAGACGCACGTGTACGTCTTGTCGGCGTTCTTGGAACATGAGTCCAGCTTGAGATCCTTGGCAAACGTGCGCATGTCCGCCAGTGACGCCCGGGACTCGTCGTTGGTGATGTGGTGCAGCGCCGCGTCGTCCTTCGCGTTCCACTTCTCGGCCAGGTATCGCCCGGCGTCCTGCGGCGTCTTGAAGAACGGGATCGCCGGCGACGCGCTGACCGATGGCGACGGCGACGTCGACGGCGAGGCCGACGGTGTCACGGACGGTGAGGCGCTGCCGGCGGTCGCGGGCGGCGTCGAGGAACCGGGCCCGCCGGCACTCGGACCGGCCGCGCCATTTCCGCAACCGGCCACCAGCACCAGCACGGCCCCACACACGAGCATGCGCTTCGTCGCCACGAGAACCCCCAGGTCGCTGGATGACTCCGCCAGGCTACAGGCGACCGATGGGGCTCGCCGCTCCGAAGAGGTTGATGGCCGACGTGGCGCCGACGAAAGTGCCGGCGACCTCCAGCAGGCGGTTGAACCGCATGATCTCCAGCTCGTGGAACGCCGGACCGGGACTGCGGCCTAGCAGCAGCACGTGGCGGTCACCCAAAGGGGCGTGGACCCCTTCGTAGATCCCGTCGGCGCCGCTGTAGACGCCCGGCAGCACCCGCGTGGCCCGCTTCGGCGTCCAGCCGTTCCACATCAGGTCCGGCGCCGCGGCACTGGCACACTCCGGGCGACCGCCGCGGCCGATGGGGAAGGCCACTGCCCAGTCCACCGAGAACGCGGGCACAGCGGCCTCCGTGAACGCGCCGATCGCCTCGTTGCCGGGGCGGCTCAGCGTCATCAGCAGGTCCAGGTCCGGGTGGCTGGACCGCGCGCGGTTGGCCGGGTGCAACGAGAGCAGCTCGAAGCCGTCGAGCTCCGCGATCTGCGGGGGCAGGACGGCCGCCTGCTCGGGCAAGCAGTCGATGAACAGGATGTCGACGGCCTGCCCGACGATGCTGCCGAGGATGTCGATCTCGCGTACGTCGATGCTGCGGTCGGCGAGCAATCGGGTCAGCCGGGCGAGTGATCCCGGGCGGTCCTGAACGCTGAGGCGCAATTCATACAGCATGCCGGGCGGCTCCACTCTGTGAGGATCGGGTGACACATCGTCACAGGCGAATGTGTCAGCCCTGTTGCCGCGCGGGATCCGCTTCGTTTCCCAACTCGTCACAGCCCGGCCGACGCGTTACCAGCCGAGGAGGGCCGCCAGCCGGCGCGGCGAGGGGTTGCCGTGCGCCAGCAGCTCGTCGTACACCTGCTTGTCGCTCCGACCTGACGGGCGACGGGCGAGCAGGTCGGCGAGTTCGGCGTACCCGACGAAGTACGTCGACAGCTGCGTCGAGGACAGGCAGGCCCGGCGCCACTTGCCGGACGCCTCCCCTTCCTCCTGAAAGCCGTCCTCCGTCATGAGGCGCATGGCTTCGCCCTCGGTCATGCCGCCGGCGTGCACGCCCGCGTCGAGGATCGCGTTGATGCTCATGCGCAGCTGCATCTTCAATTGCTGAGCTCGTACGGCGGGCCCGCCGTGGCCGGCCTCCGCCATGATGCGTTCCGCGTGGACGGCCCAGCCTTCGATGAAACTGCCGGACCGGAACACCTTGCGCACCAACGTCGACCCCTGGAACCGCCGCGCGTGCGCAAGCTGCAACATGTGGCCGGGCATCGCCTCGTGCACGGTGAGATCGACGACGAGCGCGTCGTTGTATTCGCGGTAGAAGGACGCCCGGCGCTCGGCCGACCAGTCCTCCGGGGTCGGCGCGATCGCGAAGAACGTGACGCCGCCGTCTTCGAGCGGCCCGGGCGAGTCGCAGTAGGCGACCGCAACACCGCGACGGAACTCGGGCATCTGCTGGATCTGCGTCTCCTGGTCGAGCACGGTGATCAGGTCCTGCTCGAGCACGAATCGCGTGGTGTCCGCGAGCGCCGCCTCCGCTCGCGCGACGATGGACGCGTCGTCCGGGGTGTCCTCGGCGATGCTGTCGAGCATCGCGGCGATCGCGGCCCGGCGGCCCGCGGCGTCGTTCGTCTCGGCCGCGCCGAACGAGGCCCGTGCCACGTCGAACAACTGGCTGGTCACGTCGGCGACGTTGGCGTGGGCGCGGGCGACGACCTCCTCCGGTGACAGGTCGGCGTCGAGGGCGAGCGCCAGCTTCGCGGCGAACCTCGCCGGCCCCAGCCGGAACTCCCCCGTCGACCCGGGCAGCGCGGCCAGCAGGAAGTCGGTGTGGTCGCGCAGGGCCTCGCTCGCGGCCTGGCGGGCGGGCTCGACCACGTCGGTGAGCTCCGGGGCCTCGGCGATGAGCTCCGGGATCAGGACGTCGACCAGGTGGATGGCGCCCGCGTTCTGGCCGATGGCGGTCTCGACGTGCACGGCGGGGGCGACCCCGAGCTGGTCATGGGCCGTCGCGAGCAGCGCCGGGATGCCGGCGAGGCGGCCCGCGAGCGCGCGCAGGCGCACGTCAGCGGGGCGCTCGGTGCGGGCCAGCAGCGGGTAGAGCGCCTCCCCGACGTTGTACACAAGGGGATTCCAGCGGTGCTCCGCGAGTTCGTCGTACGCGAAGACGCGTTGGCGCAACGCCGTCGTGAGCATCCCGTGGTCGACCGCGTCCTGCGCGTCGAGTGCGGTCGCGTCGACCGCGCCGAGCTCCTTGAGGAGGCCGCGCGCGGTGTCCGCGGCGGCGGCGAACGCGTCGTCGGACCGGTCGGTGAGGCGGTCGTCGTGGCGGTGATCGCCGAGATAGGTGGCGAGCTCCGGGTTCGAGGTCAGGAAGTCGTCGGTCGCC
>JAVEEB010000141.1 GCA_030840665.1 Frankiaceae bacterium
CGAAGGCGCGTGGCCGCGCGGCCGCCGACCCGGGCACGCCGGTCGGCACCGATCCGGTGTCGGGCAAGCCCGTCGTTCTCAAGGCGGGTCGCTTCGGTCCCTACCTGACCGACGGCGAGACGAACGCGAGCCTGCGCAAGGACGACGACGAGGCGACGCTCACGATCGAGCGGGCCGCCGAACTCCTCGCCGACCGGCGCGCAAGGGGCCCGGCCGTGAAGAAGGCGACCCGCCGCGCGCCCGCCAAGAAGGCCGCCGCCAAGAAGACGGCAGCCAAGAAGACGGTCGCAAAGAAGGCTGCGATCGCGACGACGGTCGTGAAGAAGTCGGCGGCGAAGAAGGTTGCCGCCAAGAAGGTCGCGGCGAAGAAGGCGGCCGCGAAGTTGGCCGCGACGGTCGCCAAGGACTAACGGTCGCCAAGGACTAGGGGACGCGGGCGCCGGCCGTTGCAGGCCGGAGCCTCGCTATTTTCGGCGGGCGACCGGCTCGGGCGCCCGCGCGGTTAGCATCGTGGGACCGGCGTGCGCCCATGCGCCAACGTTCGGCGATTGCGCGGAAGGGGGCAGCGTCATTTCCGAGATCGCCCCTGCCGACCAGGTGAGTTCTCAGCAGGCGTCACTGGGCACCCGCGGCGTGCTCGCGATCACGCCGTTCCGGCGGCTGTTCTACACGATGACGGCCTCGAGCATCGGCGACTGGCTCGGCCTGCTGGCCACGGTTTCCCTCGCCGCGTCGCTGCCGACCTTGTCGAGCACGCAGCAACTCTTCGCCCTGTCGGGCGTGCTCGTCCTGCGGATGCTGCCTGCCCTGGTCCTCGGCCCGTTCGCGGGGGCTCTGGCCGACCGGTGGGATCGCCGCAAGGTCATGGTGGTCACCGACATCGGCAGGTTCGTCTTCTTCTCCTCGATCCCGCTGGCGCTGTGGCTGGGGTCACCCGGGTTCGGGGTCACGTGGCTGTTCATCGCCACCTTCCTCGTCGAGTCGGTCACCGTGTTCTGGATCCCGGCGAAGGAAGCGAGCGTCCCGAACCTCGTCCCTCGCGAGGGGATCGAGTCGGCGAACCAGCTGAACCTGCTGACCGCGTACGGCACGGCGCCCATCGCCGTCCTCGTGTTCCTCATCCTCGGCGCCGCCAGCAGCCTGCTCGGGCACATGGGCGCCCGTCACCTCTCGCAGGTCGACCTCGCGCTGTACTTCAACGGCCTCTCGTTCCTCGTGTCGGCGCTGGTCGTCTACCGGCTCAAGGAGATCAGCTCGGACACGGCGCGGGCGCGACGCCAGCGGCAGGCAGCAACCGTGACGGCAGTCCAGGACACGGAGGCGTACGAGGAGCCCGTCCTGACCGCCCCGCCCGTCCCGATCGACATGGAACGCCAGAAGTCGATCTTCGCCGACATCAAGGAGGGCTGGAGCTACGCCCGCAACTCCACGCTGATCCGTGGCCTCGTCATGGGCATGCTCGGGGCCTTCGCCGCCGGCGGGCTCGTCGCCGGCCTCGCGAAAGTGTTCGTCAAACTGCTCGGCGGCGGCAACAACGCGTTCGGTGTGATGTTCGCGTTCGTGTTCCTCGGGCTCGCGGTCGGCATGTACGTCGGCCCGCGGCTGCTCCGCGACCTCTCGCGCCGGCGCCTGTTCGGCCTGTCGATCGTCGGCGCCGGCATCAGCCTGTCCGTGGTGGGCGTCCTGCCGAACATCGTGCTCGTCGACCTCATGACGTTGCTGCTCGGCAGCTTCGCCGGCATGGCGTGGGTGACCGGCTACACCCTCATCGGGACCGAGGTCGCCGACGACATCCGCGGGCGCACGTGGGCGTTGATCCAGTCGCTCGTGCGCGTCGACCTCGTGCTGTCCCTCGCGATCGGCCCGCTCATCGCCGGTGCCATCGGCGACAAGGTGTGGCGCATCGGCTTCGTCCACATCACCGGCATCCCGGTCGTGCTGGTCGTCGCGGGGATCGTGACCGCCGTCGTCGGGATCCTGGCCTACCGGGCGATGGACGACCACCCGCAGGTGTCGCTGCTGTCCGACATCGTGCGCCTGCTGCGCGCGTGGACGATGCGTGAGGACAGCGGCCACCCGCATCCCGGCATCTTCATCGCCTTCGAGGGCGGCGAGGGGTCGGGCAAGTCGACCCAGACCAAGGCGCTGGCCGCCTGGTTGGCCCGCCGGTCCATCGACGTCGTCGCGACCCGCGAGCCCGGCGCGACCCCGCTGGGCCTCGAGTTGCGCCGCATCCTCCTCGACCCGGCGACCGGTGTCATCGCCGCGCGCGCCGAGACGCTGCTCTACATCGCTGACCGCGCCCAGCACGTCGACGAGACGATCAGGCCCGCGCTGGCGGCGGGCAAGTGGGTCATCACCGACCGGTACGTCGACTCGACCCTGGCCTACCAGGGCGCCGGCCGCGGGCTGCCCGAGCACGAGCTGCGCGAGCTCTGCCGGATTGCCATCGCCGGCGTCCGCCCGGACCTGACGATCGTGCTGGACGTCGACCCGGAGGTCGGGCTGGCGCGCGTCGGCGGATCGCCGGACCGGATGGAGGCGGAGCCCCTCGAGTTCCACCGCCGCGTCCGTCGCTCCTTCACCGACCAGGCGCTCCGGCAGCCGGGCGACTACCTCGTCGTCGACGCTTCTGCCGCGCCCGACGAGGTGTCCCGCCGCGTCCGCCAGCGCGTTGCGGAACTGCTCGAGACCTGGCGCGAGAAGGCCGAGGTTCCCGTCGCCGCACCGGTCGGGTCGCCGCAGTCGGTGGACGCATGACAGGGCAGCCATGACAGGGCAGCCATGACGGTGTACGACGACCTCGTCGGCCAGCGCCCCGTCGTCGCCGAGCTGCAGCGGGCGGTGGCCGCCGCGGGCACCGACGACCCGACGCGTTCGTTCACCCACGCCTGGCTCTTCACGGGCCCACCGGGCTCCGGTCGCTCGGTCGCCGCGGGCGCCTTCGCGGCGGCGCTGCAGTGCCCGGAGAACGGGTGCGGCACGTGCAATGCCTGCCGCACCGTGCGCGCCGGCTCGCACATGGACGTGACCACGGTCAGTCCGAGCGGGCTGTCGATCCCGGTGGATCAGGCCCGCGAGATCGTCCGGCGGGTCTCGTCCATGCCGACGAGCGGCAAGTGGCAGATCGTCGTCATCGAAGACGCGGACCGGTTGACCGAGGCTGCCGCCAACGCTCTGCTCAAGGCCATCGAGGAGCCCTCGCCCAGGGGCGTCTTCCTCCTGTGCGCGCCGTCGCCCGACGACGTGCCCATCACGATCGTTTCGCGGTGCCGGTCCGTCGCTCTGCGCGCGCCGTCGGCCGCGGACGTCGCCGCGGTGCTGATGCGCCGCGACGGCGTCGACGAGGCCATGGCGACGTTCGCCGCGCAGGCCGCGCAGGGCCACGTCGGCCGGGCGCGGCGGCTCGCGACGGACGAGACGGCCCGCATCGCCCGCGCAGCCGTGCTCGACGTCCCGATGGTGGTCATGCGCGGCATCCCTGATGCGATGGCCGCCGCAGCCGCGCTGGTCGGGGCTGCCGGAGACGTCGCCGACACCGTGTCGTCGGCGCGGGACGCTGCCGAGACGGCGGCGTACCGGGACGCGTACGGCGAGAATGCCACCGGCAAGGGCGCCCCCCGGGGCAGCGCCGGACTCCTGAAGGACCTCGAGAAGCGCCAGAAGGCCCGGGCGACGCGCACCACCCGGGACACGCTCGACGGGGCTCTGCTCGACCTCGCCGCGTTCTACCGCGACGTGTTGCTCGTCCAGGTCGGTGCCGGGGTCGTGTCCGTGCACGGCGACCACGAGACCGCAGCGGCCCGCCTCGCCGCCGCCACCGCACCGGAATCCACCCTGCGCCGGATCGAGGCGATCCTGGCAGCACGGGAGGCGCTGGGATTGAACGTGGCGCCGCAGCTCGCGCTCGAAGCCATGGCGCTCGCGCTCCACGCCGGGTGAAGCGCCTCTCCCGCGGGCTGGCGATCGCGGCACTGCTGCTCAGCGCGTCTGCCTGCACACAAGGCGGGCCGCCGCGGGTCGTCGTACAAACGCCGTTCCCATCGTCCGTCGCGACGCTGACCCCGGCGCCGGGGCAGAGCGATCCCCTCGCGCCGTACTACACGCAGAAACTCGGCTGGAGTTCTTGCGGGGGCGGCTTCAGCTGCGCGTGGCTCAAGGTGCCGCTCGACTACGCGCATCCCGCGCGGCCGATCGAGTTGGCGCTCGTCCGGCTGCAGACCGCGGGCAAGGGCCGGATTGGGTCGCTCGTGATGAACCCCGGCGGGCCCGGCGGGTCGGGCATCGACTACGCCCGCGGCGCCGGCCCTCGGCTGCCGGCCACCGTCCTGGCGCACTTCGACATCGTCGGCTTCGACCCGCGCGGGGTGGGCCAGAGCCGGCCCGCGATCCGCTGTGTCACGCCGAAGCAGCTCGACGAGTTCCTCGCCGCCGACCCGGCGCCGACGGACGCAGCTGGCAAGAAGACGGCCCTCGACGAGGCGCGCCTGTTCGCGGACGGTTGCGGCGTCGAGAGCGGCGACCTGCTGGGGCACGTGGGCACCATCGACGCGGCGCGCGACATGGACGTCCTGCGCGCCGCGCTCGGTGACGAGAAGCTGACCTACCTCGGCAAGTCGTACGGCACTCTCCTCGGGGCGTTCTACGCGGAGCAGTTCCCCACCCGTGTGCGCGCGCTGGTGCTCGACGGCGCGGTCGACCCGTCGCTGACCGGCGAGCAACTCAACGAGCAACAGGCCGTGGGATTCGAGACAGCGTTCAAGAGTTTCCTGGGCTATTGCCTGGCCAACAGCTGTCCGCTCGGGGGTGACGCGGCCAGTGCATCGGCCGGCCTGACGAAGCTGTTCGCGGCGATAACGGCCCACCCGCTGCCGGCGCCGACGGCCGCGCACGGGCCGCTCATGGACTCGCATGCCGTCGTCGGGGTCGCGGCGGCCCTCTACTCACCGACGCCCGGCTGGGCAATGCTGCTCAAGGCGCTGGCCGACGCGGAGGCCGGCGACGGCAGCGGGTTGATGAACCTCGCCGACCAACTTAACCAGCGCCGCAACGACGGCTCGTACACGAATCTCATCGAGTCCAACACGGCCGTGAACTGCGCCGACCGCCCGTACCCGCACGACATGGCGGAGTACGACGCGGACGCGGTGACACTGGCCCGCATTGCCCCGCACTTCGGCGCCGCCACCGCGTACAGCGGGCTGCCGTGCGCGTTCTGGCCGACGCCGCCGGTCGACCATCCACGCACCCTGCACGTCACGGCCGCGCCGCCGATCCTCGTCGTCGGGACCACGAACGACCCGGCGACGCCTTACCAATGGGCGCAGTCACTGTCCAAGCAGCTCGGCGGATCGTCGCTGCTGACCTACACGGGCGACGGGCACACCGTGTACGCCGACGGGCGCAGCAAGTGCATCGACGACCTCGTGGATGCGTACCTGGTGACGCTGCGGCCGCCGCCGGCCGGCCAGGTGTGCACGTAACAGGTGTGCACGTAACAAGTCCGTCAGGCACAGTGCTTCGGACGGGCAAACCGCCTCAGACGTGCAAGCCACACTCAGTTTTTGCCGAGCCGGCCCAGCGACCGGCGCGCGCATCAGCGCCTTCCACCGGCTTCGCGGTGCACGTCGAGCAGCCGATCGAGGTGTAGCCCTCGGAGGCCAGCGGGTTGACGAGCACGCCGTTGAGCTCCATGTACTGGTCGACCTCGTCCTGCGTCCACGCGGCGAACGGGTTGATCTTCACCTTGCCGCGCTTGGCGTCCCACTCGACGACGCCGATGGTCTTGCGGCTGGCCGTCTCGTCGCGGCGAATGCCCGAGACCCACGCCGTGAACGGC
Source organism: Frankiaceae bacterium (assembly GCA_030840665.1). Classification (GTDB taxonomy): domain Bacteria; phylum Actinomycetota; class Actinomycetes; order JAVEEB01; family JAVEEB01; genus JAVEEB01. The sequence continues at coordinate 5,840 of JAVEEB010000141.1, forward strand.
TCGAGCCCACGGTTGAGGGGCTCGACCTTGCGCATCGCGCAGCACAGGTCGGGGTCGCGCAGGTAGAGGTCCTTGCCGAACTCCGCCTCCTGCTCGGGGACGGACTGCACGGGCGTGATCGACAGGAGCTTGATCGGGTACGTCTGCGCGACCGCGTCGCGGGTGCCGATCGTCTCGGGGAAGTGGAAGCCGGTGTCGAGGAAGACCACGGGGACGTTCTCGCGGATCTGCGAGGCCACGTGGATCACGAGGGAATCGGCCATCGACGAGGCGATCGCCACGCCGTCACCGAAGGTGTCAAACGCCCAGGTCAAGATCTCCACGGGCGTCTTGCCCTCGAGCTCGCGCCCGGCCGTCTCGGCCAGCGCCTGCAGC
>JAVEEB010000235.1 GCA_030840665.1 Frankiaceae bacterium
GGCCTGACGATGCGGCTGGCGATCCCGATAGCGATGGGCGAGCCGGAATGACGCGCGTGCTGGTGGTTGACGACGATCCCGGTCTGGCGCGCGCCCTCGGTATCAACCTGCGAGCCCGCGGCTACGAAGTGCACCTCGCGTCCTCGGGCGCTGCAGCGCTCGCTGTGGCGGCGACGTACCCGCCCGACGCGGTCGTCCTCGACCTCGGGTTGCCGGACCTCGACGGTTTCGAGGTGATCGACGGCCTGCGGGGCTGGACGGCGGCGCCGATCATCGTGCTGTCCGCCCGCACCGACCAGTCGGACAAGGTGCGCGCCCTCGACGCCGGCGCGGACGATTACGTGGTGAAGCCGTTCGGCATGGACGAGCTGCTGGCCCGGCTGCGCGCGGCGATCCGTCGTGGCACGCCGCAACCGTCGCAGCCCGTGATCGTGACGGACGCCTTCACCGTCGACCTGGCCGCCAAGACGGTCACCGCGGGCGGGGCCCTCGTGCGGCTGACACCGACGGAATGGCACCTGCTGGAGATGCTCGCGCGGCACGCCGGGCACGTCGTCGACCATGAGGTGCTGCTCACCGAGGTGTGGGGTGCGTCGTACCGGGACCAGACCAATTACCTGCGCGTCTACATGGCCACCCTTCGCCGAAAGTTGGAGGCGGACCCCTCCCAGCCGAAGCACCTCGTGACGTCGCCGGGGCGTGGATACTCCTTCCAGCCGTGACCGGGCGGCCATAAAGCACTTGTGAGTGAGCACTCACTCACCTATGGTGTATCCCATGACGACACCTGTCCGCAGCGCCCGGGCCCGACCTCTGCCCCCGGACGAGCGTCGAGCTCTGCTCGTCGCCGCGACGATCCCGCTGCTCATCACGCACGGCCCGCAGGTCACGACCCGCCAGGTCGCCGCCGCGGCGGGCGTCGCCGAGGGCACCATCTTCCGCGTCTTCGATGACAAGGACGCGCTGATCCGCGAATGCATCGCGGTCGCCTGCGACCCAGCTCCCATGTACGCCGAACTTGCTGCGATCGACATCGACCTGCCCCTGCGGGAGCGCCTGACGGACATCGTTACCACCCTGCAGTTGCGGCTCGGCGAGATCATCCGGCTCATGACGGCCGTGCGGATGAGCCAGCCGCCGAACGCCGACCACCGCCGGCACGGGCGCGACCGCAACGACGCCATCTACACGGCGGTGGAGCGCCTGCTGGCTCCCGACGCGGCGCGGTTCCGTATCCCGGTCCACGAGGTCGCCCGCCTCGTGCGGCTCCTGACGTTTTCCGGCTCACACGAACTCATCGCCGACGGCCGGCTCCTCACGCCGGACCAGATCGTCGGCCTTCTCCTCGACGGCGTCTGCCTCGCGGCGCCCACAGACTGACGAAGGAGTCATTTTGCTGTCCAAACTTGTCCGCACGCACATGCGGCCGTACCGATCCTGGCTCATCGCCGTCGTCGTCCTGCAACTCCTCGGCACGATGGCGTCGCTGTACCTGCCCAGCTTGAACGCCGACATCATCGACAAGGGCATCGCCCGCGGTGACACGGGCTACATCGTGCGCACCGGCGGCTGGATGCTCGCGGTCAGTGCCCTGCAGATTGCCGCGGCGATCACGGCCGTCTGGTTCGGTGCTCGCATTGCAATGAGCGTCGGGCGCGACCTGCGCGCGCAGCTGTTCCGCCGCGTCGGGGAATTCTCCAGCCGCGAGGTCGCGCGCTTCGGGCCGGCGTCTCTCATCACCCGCAACACGAACGACGTCCAGCAGGTGCAGATGCTCGTGCTGATGTTCTCGAGCATGTTCATCGCCGCGCCGCTCATGTGCGTCGGCGGTTTCATCATGGCGGTGCGTACGGACGTGGGGCTCTCGTGGCTGATGGCCGTGTGCGTGCCGGCTCTCGTCGTCGCCATCGGGCTGATCATTCGCAAGATGGTGCCGCAGTTCCGCTTGATGCAGAACCGGCTGGACGACGTCAACCGCGTGTTGCGCGAGCAGATCGCCGGCATCCGCGTGGTGCGCGCTTTCGTGCGGGAGCCCTACGAGACCGCGCGGTTCGGCGAGTCCAACGCGGCCCTGACGGCGACAGCGTTGCGCGTGGGCCGGTTGCAATCACGCATCTTCCCCGTGGTGATGCTGGTGTTCAACGTGTCCAGCGTCGCCGTGCTGTGGTTCGGTGCGTCGCGTGTCGACGCCGGCCGGATGCAGATCGGTGCATTGACCGCGTTCCTCAGCTATCTGTTGCAGATCTTGATGTCCGTGATGATGGCGACGTTCATGTTGATGATGATCCCGCGCGCGGCCGTGTGCGCCGAGCGCATCGTGGAAGTCCTCGAGACCCGCTCCTCGGTGGTACCGCCCAAGGTGCCGGTCACCGAGCTGCCCGCGGCCGGCCAGGTCGTGTTCGACGACGTCTCCTTCCGCTATCCCGGCGCTGCGTTGCCCGTCCTCGACGGGATCACCTTCACCGCCGAGCGTGGGCGCACCACCGCGATCATCGGCAGCACCGGAGCCGGGAAGACGACACTGCTCTCGCTCGTCCCTCGGCTCGTCGACGTCACGTCCGGTGTGGTTCTGGTCGACGGGGTGGACGTGCGCTCGCTCGACCCGGACCTGCTGTGGAGCCGACTCGGGTACGTCCCGCAGCGTTCCTACCTGTTCTCCGGAACCGTGGCCAGCACGCTCCGGCACGGCAACCCGGACGCCGACGACGACGAGTTGTGGGCGGCGCTGGACGTCGCCGAGGCACGTGAGTTCGTGGCGAAGCTGTCCGGCGGGCTGGACGCGCCGGTCGCCCAGGGCGGGACCAATCTGTCCGGTGGCCAGCGACAACGGTTGGCCATCGCGCGGGCCGTCGTCCGCCGGCCCGAGATCTACCTCTTCGACGACGCCTTCTCCGCTCTCGACCCCGGCACCGACGCCCGGCTGCGGGCGAAGCTGCGCGCGATCACGCGGGACTCGGCGGTGCTCGTGGTCGCGCAGCGGGTCTCGACGATCCTCGACGCCGACCGGATCATCGTCCTCGACGAGGGCAAGATCGTCGGCGACGGCACCCATGAC
>JAVEEB010000262.1 GCA_030840665.1 Frankiaceae bacterium
GTCCTGGACGTCGGCACCGCGACCCGCACCTGGCCCCCCGCGATCCGCCGCGCCCTCACCATCCGCGACGGCGGGTGCGTCGCCCTCGGCTGCGACCGCCCGCCCGCGTTCACCGACGCCCACCACGTGGTGCACTGGGCCGACGGCGGCCCGACCAGCGTCGCGAACGGGGCGCTCCTGTGCCGGTATCACCACGACCAGGTCCACCACGGCGGCTGGGCCCTAGTGCCCTACGGCACCGGGTGGATCGCCCTCCCACCCCACCTCGCCGCGGCCAACCACCAAGCCGCCGCCAACGGCGCCACCCTGCCGCACCTGCCCAACCCGTCACTCCTCCCACCACCACCACCACCGCGGCCGCCCTCGCCCCCTCCGCTCGACCGGGAACCGCACCCGCCGGACTATTCGGTCGCGGGTGCCATTGACCAACCCGTACCGTGACATCCCATGACGCTCAAGCACGAAGTGAGACGGGAATCGGACGACGAGCTGCTGGGCTTCGTCGGGGTCGAGGATGAGCAGTGGACCCCCACGACTGTCTTCGGCGCGCCGCTGGGGGCGGCTACCGCGGACCGGGACGCCGCGGAGGATGTCGTACGGAGTTCCGGTCTTGCGTCGCTGGCCGAGCCGTGGGACTACACCGATGCCGACGGCACAGTGCAACGGGCGCACATCCTCGAGGCGTCGACGACCCACGTGACGCTGATGGTCGGGGACTACTTTCCCGACCCGACAACGCGCTTCACGATCGCGGCCCCGGTCGGCGATGCACTCCGCCGTCGCTGACCCGTTGCAGGCGTGCCGTCAGCGGCCGCATGCGGTCACGCCAAAGGCATGTGCGGGCGATTCTCCCGCCCAGAGCGAAATTGGGAGACTGCTGAACTTTGACTGAGAGCAGCGCGGGAAGGAGACGACCGGGCCGACGTCAAATTGGAGGCACAGATGTCGTACAACAAGCTTTTTGCTCGTTTGCACGCCCCCGGTGATGCGGGCGGGCGGAGATTCAGGTTCCTCGCGGTTGCGCTCGCTGCGGCTCTCGCCGTACCAGCGTTGGGCGCAGGCACCGCGCAGGCATCCGACACGCGCGGCAGCACGTCCGGCGACGTGCGCGGCCACCAAAACTGTGGCAATGACGTTCGCCACAACGCGCTCGACCGGATCTACCTGCCGGACGGGTGGGCACCGGAGGGCATCACGGCAGGACGCGACACGACCGTCTTCGTCGGCAGCCTCAACGGTGGCGGCATCTGGCGCGGTGACGTCCGCACGGGGACCGGCACAGTGCTCGCGCCTGCGGTCGCAGGACGAGTCGGTGTCGGCCTGGACTACGACAAGCGGGCCAACCTGCTGTGGGTCGCCGGCGGTGGAACAGGCGAGATCCGGGTGCACTCCGCGCTGACCGGCGAGGTGCTGGCGACCTACGTCGTGCCGGGACCCGTCGGATTCCTGAACGACGTCGCCGTGACCCCCGACGCCGTGTACGTCACAGACTCGAACGTGCAGCAATTGATCCGGATCCCGCTGACGACGCCCGGTGCGATCCCGCCCGCGAGCGCGTTGCAGAAGCTGCCGCTGACGGGCGATCTCCAGTTCCAGGACGGCTTCAACACGAACGGCATCGTGAGCCTCGGCCACAACACGCTGGTCATCGTCCAGACCAACACCGGCTTGCTCTTCCGGGTCAACGCGACGACCGGCGTCACGACGCGGATCCCGGTCACCGGTGGCCCGCTGACCGGAGGTGACGGGCTCGAACTGAAGGGCAACACGTTGTACGTCGTCCGCGGCAGCGTCGCGACCGTAAATGTGGTTCGCCTGATGCACGACGCGAAGACCGCGGAAGTCGTGCGTTCGTTCACGGTGACGAGTCTCGATGTAGCGACGACGGCCGCGTTGACCCGCTGCGGCCTGTGGGTCGTGAACGCCCGGTTCAACACGCCGGTCACCCCGACCACGAAGTACTGGATCAGCCGGCTGCATTTCAACCGGTAACCGCTGGACCGTGGAAGTGCCTCACCTCGAAGGTGAGGCACTTTCGCTTGGCTAGATCGGTCGCCCCGAGCGGAGGATGCCTTCGATGCGGCGGTCGGGGATCAGCCACATCAGCGCGACAACGACGTAGAGGCAGACCGCGATGGCGGGGCTGACGAACGCGAGGCCGATGCCGGCGGCGTACAGGACCGGGGAGATCTTGCCCTTCACGTTGCGGCCGAGCGCCGCGGCCAGCGGCCAGTCGGGACCCTGCTCGGCGACGACGGCCGATTGGAGGATGAAGTACGCGATGGCGGCGAGCAACGACACCGCGCCGTACGTGGCCGTCGGAGTCGCGGCGAAATGACTGCCGCCCATCCAGCCCGTCGCAAAGGGAAATATGGACAACCAGAACAACAGGAGCATGTTGGCCCACAGGATGCCGCCGTTGATGCGACGTGTTGCCTGGAGCAGGTGGTGGTGGTTGTTCCAGTAGATGCCGAGGTTCACGAAACTCAACAGGTACGTGAGAAAGATGGGGACGATCGTCCGCAACGCCTCGAGGTCGGTGCTCGCCGGAGCGCGCAGCTCAAGCACCATGATGGTCATGATGATCGCGATGACGGCGTCGCTGAACGCTTCGAGGCGGCCCTTGTGCATGAGCTCAACGTATCGGCCGGCAGACGAATTGCTCGTCGTCTGCGCGGCCGACACGCCTTCGATGCCTCAGCTTGAGATCAGGTCGAACTCTTCCCACGGCCCGACCGCGGTGCGGTTGGCAATGAGCGGGTTGGCGCCCGCGTTGTCGGCGGTCACAATCTTGCCGTTGGCGAGGGACTTCAGCGACACGCTGCCATCCGGGTTGTGGAGCAGCTGGAAGGTCTCCCAGCCACCGATCGCCGTACGGTTCGCAATCAGCGGGTTCGCGCCCGCATTGTCCGCGCAGACAATCTTGCCGTTCGCGTGCGCACGCAGCGCGATGTTGCCGTTTCCGGCGTCAAGTTGATCGAACTGCTCCCAGGAGCCGATCGCCGTCTTGTTCGCAATGAGCGGGTTGGCGCCCGCGTTGTCTGCAGTCACGTACTTGCCGTTGGCGTGCGCACGGAACGACACGACCGGTGCCGGCGGCGGCGTCGTGCCCGTGCTGAGCAGGTTCAGGTTCACGGCGTTCGCCATCGCCTGCAGCCCCGCCTCGTTGGCGTGCAGGTGGTCGCCCAGGTCGTACGCCGGTAGGTAACGCGACGTGCGCGACGGGTCGTGGGTCGCGTTGTCCATGTCGACGTACCCATCGCAGCCGTTGTTCGCCGATCGCACCCAGTTATCGAAGGCGACCCGCTGCGACTCCACGTTCGTGTTCCAGTTGGGGCCGGCGCCCTCGAACGGCGTCAACGTGCCGCAGATGAACTTGATACCGCGGGCGTGAGCACGGTTGATCAGGTCCTGCGTTGCCGTGATGATCCGTGCGGCTGTCACAGAGGTGTCACCGGAGTTGAGGTCGTTCACCGGGTTGTCGGTGAAGATGACCCATTTGACGTTCGGCTGCGCGAGCACGTCGCGATCGAACCGGTACGTCGCGCTGTTGCCCGTGCCACCGGTCACCAGGCCGTTGCCACTGATGCCCTGGTTGAGGACACCGACGGTCCGGCCCGCTTGCGACAGCCGCACCGCGAGGTCGTTCGGCCAACGCCGGTTGTTGTTCTGCGACGATCCGACGCCATCGGTGATGGAGGCGCCAAGCGTCACGACGGCGCCGTCGGCGTTGGGGTTCATCAC
>JAVEEB010000279.1 GCA_030840665.1 Frankiaceae bacterium
CAAGCGAGGGCACGGGGCTCTTCGGGCTGCCGAGGGGGTACTGGTTGATGGACGAGGTGCCGAACCCGTAGTTGCCGTTGACCGTCTGTCCGAAGTTGCCGGGCGTCGGATCGCTGGCACCGACGGTGAATCCCATCATCGGCGCTTCGACGCACAGATTGTCGGCTGCTTTCCCGAACGGGGGCAACGCCTGCTGGTCGACAAGGGGCTTGCCCTGCCAGTCGCGGGCGGTGCATCCGCGCGGGGCCGCCCATGACTCCGACGTGATGGTGTCAGAGACGTCGAGTCCCTTGAGGTAAGCGCCGGACCCGTCCACCTCGTATCCGTTGGTGCAGGCAACGCCCTGATCCGTCCCGCACTTGACCGGGAGGTGCAGGCTGACCGGCACGCCGGGGATACCCGGCTGGTAGGACTCGCTCACGGCGTAGCGGGGATCGAGTTCGTTGCGCGTGGTGTCGTAGCTGATGGTGCCGACAATGCCGCCGTTTTCGGCCTTGACGTACGGCTGGACACCCCAGTCGACAGTGCCGCCGAGGCCGATGATGTTGAGCACGTTGATGTCAACGGCGGCACCGGTCAGCGTGGTCGCCTTCGGCTCGTTGTCCGCCTTGTAGGTGACTCCGGTGGTCTGATAGCGCGTGTTGAAGGCCTCGAGGATGAGCCATTTACCCAATGGATACGCCTCTTTGATGTCGTACACACCGCTTTCATTCGTGCTGATGGTGTTCGTCATCTGGTCCATGGCGGAGTTGTCCCGCTCGCGGAGAGTCAACGTGAACGCGGGGACCGGCAGCTCGCCCTTGTCCCGCTTGCCGTTGCCGTTCGTGTCGACGAACACGGTCCCGTGGATGCGCGTGAACCAGCCCATGAGCGCCTTGTTGCCGACGTCGACGAGTTCGCCGTTCTCGACGGTCACGTTGAAGCTCCACAGGATGTAGTCCTGGGCGTCGTCCCACAGCGAGAGCTGGTACGTGCCGTCGGGGACGTTCTTGATGTCGAACGTGCCGTCCTTCGCACCACGGCCGACGTAGACCTGCTGGTCACCGGCGCCAAGGTCGGACAAGGCAACCCACGGCCTGTTGATGCGGCCACCGTACTTCGCGCCGGCAAGGCCCGTCTGCGGCACGATCTGGCCGTTCTGTCCGCCGATGTAGGTGAGCGCGACGACGGCAACGCCCTTGATCTCACCCGTGGGCGGCGTGGTCTCTGCAGCGATTGGCATGGTGCGCACGAAGCCGAAGTGGACGTAGGGCACCTGCTCGGCGCCCTTGGTCTGCTCCGTGTCGTAGCCGGACTCGTTCTCTTGCTGCCAGATGTCGAAGTCGTGGCCACCCTCGAGGGTCGTGGTCTGCACCCAACCAGCGCCGCGCGGAGCCGTCACGGTGGCGCCGTAGCGGTTCGGGCCAAGGTTCGGGATGACGATGACGCCGTCGGCGCCGCTGACGCATTTCCTGATGGACGCTGGGTCGATGACCGGCTTACCGTCGGCGAACGCGACTGGGGCACTCAAGTTGTTGGCGCCAGTTACCGTGTTGTTGAACTCGGGCACCGGGCCCGAAGCGCCCACGCGCATGTACTTGGTGCACAGCGCGTTGCCGTAGTAGTCGGTGCTCACCAGGCCGAAGACATCGGAGAGGTAACCGGTAAAGCCGGCGAGGCCAGGTTCGGCGTCCATCTCCCACGTGGCGTCGACGGGAGCGTTGTCGTTGAAGACCTGGATGCGGATGGTCTGCAGAGGCAACGGGTACGGCTGCATGCCCACCGTGACGAGCGTGCTCGTGCCGGCCACCGTGAAGTGCTGGCCGTCGATCTTGTAGTCAGGAGCAGTCACCGAGATCAGGTACTTGCCGTTGGGGAGGGTCGGCAGCGCCGTGATCTTGTTCAGCGTGGTCTCGTCGCCCTGCGCGACGATGTTGGCCCAGCCGGACGTCGTGCGCGTGGATGGCCAGGGGCAAAAGTCGGCATAGTTCGAGTCCACCGAGGTGGCGGGGGGAGTGGTTGCGGGGTGAATGATCGGATTGCCGAGGTCGTCCTTGGCCCTGGAGGGAAGGCACTGCTCATAGCCGGGAGTGGCGGCAGTGCCGGGGTTTCCCGTGTCGTCGACGTTGATCAGCCACTTGTAGTGGTCGACCGAGTCGCCCTTCTGTACTAGGCCGACCCCAACGGTCCGGGCGCTCTCGACGGCGAGCGTGATGCTTCCGGTAGAGGCGACGTGCGCCACTGCAGCAGCCTTCGCCGCGGCTGCCGGAACGGCGGCCTGCGCTTGCGGGGCGACGTCGAGACCTCCCGTTGTCGCGACCATTGCGGCGATCAGAAATGCGACGCTTGAGCCTCGAACCAGGGACAGTCGGCGGATCGACACGGCCCCTCCCTTCATCGGAATGCACAGGCGCCACCTCGACGCCGCATGATCATGTGTTGGGTGGCAGGTCAGGACGGCAGACATGACAGGGTTGTCATCCGGCCGTCATGAATCGAAGGTGTACGCCGGGCAGAAGTGGGTAGGCGGACCGGCCCTCGGCCGGTCGTCGTCCCCTGGCCGGCCAACTTCTCGGCGGGGTGATCGCATACGGCTAGGCGCGGGATTTAGGCAACAATCACTGGGTTTCGGGGCGTGTTACGCCCCGATCAATGGCCTTTGGCAGGGCCTTGATCCTGTGCCACGGCACTGTCCGACCACGCGGGCTTCGGATGCGGCAACAGCTCCGCCCCTCCGCTACCGCTTTCATCTGTGCAGCTGCCCGCCACGGCCCAGTGGGCCCTCGTGCGGCGCCGTCAGCTGCGGGGCGGGCCGGCGGTGAGGAGGGCGGTCATGGCGGGGAGCTCGAAAACCTCGGCCACGTCCAGCGCCGACCGGGCGCCCAGCGCCGGGTCTGCCCCCGCCTCGAGGAGCGCCGTCACGATCTCGGCGGACTGCCGGAACACGGCCGCGCCGAGGGCGGTCTGGCCCTTGTCGTTGATGCGCGCGGTGTCAGCGCCATGCGCCAGCAACGCCCGCACCGTGTCCGCCTGCACGTGGTAGGCGGCGAGGATCAGCAGCGTGTCCCCTGCCGCGCTGCTCAAATTGACGGGCAGGCCCGCGGCCACGAGCTCGATGAGGCGGTCGGTCGCGCCCTCGCGCGCCAGCTCGAGCGCCGCCTGCAAGAACTGCAGTTCGTCCTCGGTCAGCGGCTCCGTCACGGCCGAATGGTAACTCCGCTGGCAGGCGCCCATCGAAAGTAGGGAGATCGTGGCGGGAATGCCGGCGCGACGGCGCGCCGTTGCCAAAGGTACCCCCGTTGTCCAAGGAAGGACCCCGCCTTGTCGCTCGACGCCCTGACCCGCTCCGGCCCGAGCGTTGAGTCCGAGCAGCGCCGATCCCCGGCCTGGCTCAGCATCGGGTCACTGGCCATAGGCGGCTTCGCCATCGGCACCACCGAATTCGTGTCGATGGGCGTGTTGCCGCAGATCGCCGCCGACGTCCACGCCACGATCCCCGCGGCCGGCCACTTGATCACCGCGTACGCGCTGGGGGTCGTCGTCGGCGCGCCGATGCTCGCGATGCTCGGCGCCCGGCTCGCCCGCAAGACGCAGTTGCTGCTGCTCATCTGCGGCATCGCGGTCGGCAACCTGCTGTCGGCTCTGGCCCCGTCGTACGACACCTTGCTCGTTGCACGTTTTCTCAGCGGTCTGCCCCACGGCGCGTACTTCGGGGTCGGCGGCGTCGTCGCCGCATCGCTCGTGGCACCCGAACGCCGCGGCCGCGCCATGTCAAACATGATGCTGGGCTTGACGATTGCCAACATCGTGGGCGTACCGATCTCGACGCTGCTCGGCCAATCGCTGGGGTGGCGTTCCACGTACTGGGCGGTCACGGTCATCGCCGCGGTGACGGCCATCGCGATTGCGCGGAACGTTCCGTACGTGCCGGCGCATGACGGCGCCAACATCCGCAGCGAGCTGACGGCTCTGCGCCGGATGCAGGTGTGGCTGACGCTCATCACGGGAGCCATCGGGTTCGGCGGCTTCTTCGCGGTGTACAGCTACATCACCCCCACCCTGACCGAGGTCTCGCACTACAAGCTCGTTGCCGTGCCGATCGTGCTGTCGCTCTTCGGTGTCGGCATGACCATCGGCAATGTGGTGGGCGGGCGCCTCGCGGACTGGTCGATCCCAGGTGCCATCTACATCGGCCTGTCGAGTGTCATCGCGACGCTGCTGGTTTTCACCCACACCGCCCACTCGCTGATCGCCGCCGGCGCCACGGTGTTCGTGCTCGGCGGCACCGGGTCGCTGATGATCCCGGCGCTGCAGACGCGCCTGATGGACGCCGCGCACCACGGTCAGAACCTCGCCGGGTCGCTCAACCACTCCGCCCTCAACCTCGCGAACGCCCTGGGTGCCTTCCTCGGCGGCCTGGTGATCGCCCAGGGCTACGGCTACACCGCGCCCGCCGTCGTCGGCGCGGCGCTGGCGACGGGCGGCATCGGCGTCTTCACCGTGGCCGTTTTGACGGCGAGGCGGACCCAGCGCGCGGCACCTTCCCTGGGCTGATCGCGGTCGGCGGCCAGGTCTGCGAGGATCCCGTCAGGGCGCGCGCCACGCGCACCGCATTGGGGGCGCCGTGACACCCGCAAAGACTCGCCTGGCCGGTTGCATCACTCTCGTGGCCGCCGTGGCCCTGGCGCCGGCGTCGCCCGCCTCCGCCGCCACTGCTGACCCGTGCGCGCAACGGATCGTCGACGCCGCCCACGTGCTGACCGGCTCGGCGGCCACCAGCGTCACTGCCGCGGCCGTCAAGCTCGAAAAGCTGGGCGCGATGGTCCGCATCCGCACGTTCACGAGCGTCCCGGCGGCCAACCTCGACGCTGCCATCAACGCGGAGCAGAAGCGGTGCACGTCCTGGCGCGCGGCCGACGGCGGCCGCCGCAACAACCTCCTCGTCCTGGCCGTGTCCACCAAGGATCGCAAGGCGGGGCTGTACTACGGCGCTCAATGGCAGCCCGCCCTGGACGGTCGGTGGCTCCGGATCCAGGCCGACTTCATGAGCGGCCCGTTCCGCGACGGCTCCTACCCGCGCGGGTTGGCGGCAGGCCTGACCGAGACGTACCGGCTGGTCAACGCCTACTTGCATCCCCCGGTCGTCACGGCGTCGCCAAGCACCTCGGCCTCGGTCCCACTGCCGTCGGTCCAGCCGGCGGTGACCCAGCCCGCGTCGACGTCCAAGGCGCCGCTGTTCGTCGTACTCGGGCTACTGCTCCTCGGCGGCCTGACCTGGGGCGGCGTCGTCGGCCTCGGGCGGCGCCGCAAGCGGGACGCTGCCCGTGCGGACGCGCTGACTTCCTACGGCGCGGCGAGTGAGGCGTTCGTCGCCCTGGACACCGCGGTGTCCGGCGCGCGGCTGTCGGTCGATGCCCTGAAGACGGGCGTCGCCGACGAGGATGACGCCTTCCTCGACGCGGAGCTTGCCACCACTTTGGCCATCGCGGACGCGGCCACCGCCGGCTACCTGGCGCTTCGCGACCGCCGTACCGACAGCACGTTGCGTTCGTCGTCCGCCGCCGACGCGACACAGGCGACCGCCGAGTACGACGCGGTGACCGCCGAGCTCACGACGGCCGCCGCGGCTGTGGCGGACCTGCAGGCGCGCCTCGACGCCATCGACACGGCTCGCAAGGAGCTGCCGGGCCGGGTCCTGCAGCAGGCCGCGCTGCTCACCGCCGCGCGCACGGAGGCGCAGGCCCTGGCGGCCAAGGGCTACCACATCTCCGCGTTCACGACCGCGCTCGACGGGTCAGCGGAGCTGCTCAGCGAGGCAGAAAAGTGTGTGTCCGCAACAAAAGTGCTCCGGGCAGGCGGCCTGCTCGACGAAGCCGCTGCCCGAGTTGCCGCGACCGCCGCCGAGATCGCGGCACTCCCCGGCCGGCACACCTCGCTGCTCGCGCGAGTTGCCGCCACGAGGATGCGCCTCGAGGACATGCGTGCCGTCGCCGCCAACGCCGCCGTGGCGTTCAGTGACCTGCAGTCCCGGTACGACAAGTCGTGCTCTGCCGCCGTAGTGGCGCCAGTGGCCGCCCTCGACGGTCAGCTCAAAGATGCCGCGGGCCAACTCGATGCGGCAGGCACGGCCTCGACACTCGCCGAGCAGGAGTTCGACGCCGCGGACACTTCGCTCGACCAGGTGGACGTGGCCCTGGCGAGCGTCGGTGCGGTGGCCGCCGACGTCACGGCGCTCGTCGACCGGCTCGCCCTCATCGCGGCCGGTACGGCAGATCGCCTCGCCGTCGTCCAGGGACAGCTCACGGAAGCAACGGCGTTCGTCGACGCGCACACGGGCGACGTCGATCCCGAGCACGCGCGCGCACTTCGCGCACTTGGTCAGCGCATCACCGCGGTGACGAAGGCGAGCCGCGCGGCCCGCCCGCACTGGCTCGCGGTCGACGCGGACCTGGCCGACGTGGCCGACTCGGTCGGCCAGCAACTCGCAGCGGCGCAGGCCGAGTACACGCGCCTCATGCAGCTGCGGCAACGCGCCGAGGTGGCGGTGGCGAGCGCCACGCGCGCCGTGGGCGAGGCGGCCTCGTACATCGGCGTCCATTTCATCGCCGGCCGGCACGCTGCGGCCGACCTCGAGCTCGCGCAGCAGATCCTCGCCGACCTCGCCCCCCTCAGCGACCCGGAACGGCGCATCGCCGACGCCGAGAGCGCGGAGCGGACCGCGCTGCGGGCATTGACCGACGCGACGAATGCCGTCGCCGAGGCGCATGCGCGCAACCTGGCCGCGAACCGCTCGCGCATCCAATCGGGCGGCGGCTCGAACGTCTTCGTCGTGGGTCCTGGCCTGGGCGGCGGCTTCGGGAACTCGGGCGGCGGGAGCTCCGGCGGGGGCGGGTCGAGTGGCTTCGGCGGCG
>JAVEEB010000325.1 GCA_030840665.1 Frankiaceae bacterium
GCGGAGGGCGACGTCCGGTACGTCGTCACCTTCACCCGCCACTCGGACCTGGCCGCCACGAGAATGCTCGACGACATCAAGGGCCCCAAGAAACTCGCCGCAAGGCTGGTCGGATTCGACGGTGCCTACCTGCGCTTCGCCGGAGAGCTGCGCATCGAGCATTACCGGGGTGAGCAGCTCGTGGACAGCCACACCGATGACGCGCTGTGGGAACTGATGTATTTCGGCAAGGCCCGGCCCTGAATTCGAGCCGCGACAAGACGGGCATTCACCGGCATAGAGTGCGCGCATGGAATCAGGCGGGCTCACGGGACAGGTCGCGGTCATCACGGGGTGCGGTTCCGAATCGGGCATCGGCTTCGCGGTCGCGCGGGCGCTGGGCAACGCGGGCGCAGCCGTCGTCATCGGCTCCACCACGGCCCGCATCGCCGACCGGGTGGCGACGCTGGGCGCGGAAGGCGTGGACGCGGTCGGCGTCGTCGGCGACCTCACCGACCCCGCGGCGGCGCGCGCACTCGTCGATGCGGCGATGCAGCGACACGGTCGCGTGGACATGCTCGTCAACAACGCCGGCATGGTGTCGCAAGCGTCCGGCTGGGACGCGGACGGCCTCGTCGAGCAGTTGGTTCTCGCCGACTGGACCGCCGGCCTCGCCCGCAATCTCACGACGGCGTTCCTGATGACGGCGGCCGTCGTGCCGCTCATGCGCGCGGCCGGTTACGGCCGCATCGTCAACGTGTCCTCGACAACCGGCCCCGTCGCCGCCATGCCGGGCCAGTCGCTGTACTCGGCAGCGAAGGCCGGACTGGTCGGTCTCACGCGGGCCGTCGCGCTGGAGGTCGCCCTCGCCGGGATCACCGTGAACGCGGTGGCCCCCGGCTGGATCGACACCGGATCCGCCACCGACGCGGAACGGTCCGCGGGCCGCGCGACGCCCCTCGGACGGTCGGGCCGCGCCGATGAGGTCGCTGCACTCGTCCGTGCTCTGTGCGACCCGCAGCTGTCCTATGTCACCGGCCAGCTCGTCGTCGTCGACGGCGGCAACTCGGTGATCGAGGACAAGAGCGCGCTCTGACACCGAAGCTCAGTGCGTAAATAGTTCGGCGACCGCCGCCTCGAAGGCGGCGGTGTGCCGATCGACGTCCGCATCGGTCGTCGCCGGGCACATGAGCGCCATGTTGTGGAACGGCGTGAGCAGCACCCCGGAGTTGGCTAGGCGCACGTGCAGGTAGTCCTCGAGCTCCGCATCCGCGGCCGCCGCGGACGCGCCGCCGGTGCGCGGGGCCGGCGTCGCGAACCGGTACTCGGCCCGCGCCCCCAGTTGCACGACCGACCACGGCACGTCGTACCGGTCGATGACTCCCTGGACGCCGGCGGTGAAGCGCGTCGCGCGTGCCGTCATGAAGGCGAACGCCTCCTCCGTCAGCACGTCGGCCAGGGTCGCGCGCGCCGCCGCCAGCGACAGCGCGTTGCCCGCGAGCGTCCCGCCGACCCCGCCGACGTCAACGAGGTCGCTGCCCTCGTCCGCCTCGATCCGCTCGGCGAGCGATCGCGTCAGCCCGTACGCGCCGATCGGAATCCCGCCACCGATGCTCTTGCCGATCGTCACCACGTCCGGATCGAGCGACCACGCCGCGGTGCAGCCGCCCGGGCCGGCCGACAGCGTGTGCGTCTCGTCGATGACGAGCAGCGCACCGTTCTGGGTGCACAGCCTCCGCAGCGCCTCGTGGTAGCCGGGGTCCGGCAGCACGATGCCGATGTTGGTGAGGGCCGGCTCCATGAGCACGGCGGCAACGTCGCCGTACGACAGCTCACGTTCCAGCGCCGCGACGTCGTTGAACTCGACGACGCGCGTGGTCGTCGTCGGATCGACCGCGGCACCGACGTTGCCGGCACGTGAGACCGGACCGTCGGGTCCAAGCGTGACGAACGTCTCGTCGACAGTGCCGTGATAGCTGTACGACGCCACCAGGATCCGCGGACGGCCCGTCACTTGGCGGGCCATACGCAGCACCCACCGGTTCGCGTCGGTCGCCGTGAGCGAGAACGACCACACGCGCGACCCGAACCGCCGCGACAGTTCCGCCCCGACCGCGGCGGCGTCCTCGGTCGGCATCATCATGGCGGCGCCGCCGAGGTCCTCCAGGCGCCGGCGTACGGCGGCCACGGTCGCTGCCGGCGAGTGCCCCGCCATCGCGCCGGTGTCACCGAGGGCGAAGTCGACGTACTCGCGGCCGTCCACGTCCGTCACGTGCGCGCCGCGGGCCGTCGCGACCTGCAGCGGGAAGCCGCCGGCCGCCTTGTTCATCCACGTCATCGGCACACCGCCGAACAGGTGCTCGCGGCCGGCCTGGTGAGCGGCAAGGGACAGCGGATGCTCGGCCGCGAAGCGCGCCTTTTCCCGTGCGAGCAGGGCGCGCAACCGGCTGCGGTCAATGGCCGAGTCGGGGGCCGATGTGCCGGACGGGTTCGCGGTTGCCGTCATCGGCGGGCCTGCCATCTCTCTTCGTGGAGAACCGAGTGAACTACTCGGGCCATTGTGAGCCGAGGATGATCTCTACGAAGTCCTGGCGGGTGAAGCCGGGGACGAAGTGCGCCAGAACGTCGTCGTTCATCGTGCCGAAGGTGGTGTCCGGGCGGTCCTTCATGCCGTCGGTGAAGGCTTGGAGGATGTTCTGTTTGAAGTTCGGTCGTTCGTGTGCCGCGGTGACTGCGTCGATGTCGTCGGTCTTGATTTCCTCGAGGGCGAGGCCGAGTACGTCGGTCTCGACACCGGCGGTGACGAGGGCCACCTCGGGTTGGAGGTGCTCGGCGATTCCGGGTGTGGTGTGTAGTGCGATACCGAGCCACACGGCATGCGCCTCCCTCTCGCTGCGACCGTGCGCGAGGACGAAGTCTCGGGCCAGGTCCGCGCCGTCGATCTCGAAACGCTGGTCGGTACGCCGGTAGCGCTCAGTGAGGCCGAGGTCGTGAAACATCGCCCCGACGTAGAGCAATTCCGGGTCCGGGTGCAAACCCCGGTGCCGGCCCTTGAGGCTGCCGAAGAGGTAAACGCGTCGCGAGTGGTTGAACAGGACGGGTGTCGCGGCTTCGCGGACGAGTTCGGTGGCCTCGCGGACCATCGCGGTGTCCGGGATCGTGATCCCGGCGATCGTCTCGATCATGAAACGACTCCTTTGGGTGGACGGTGTCGCCCGAGTGAGGTTTTCGCCGGGAGCAACCGGATGGGGGCGAACCACCAGCTATCAGTCTGCGCGGTTGGCGGTGGCGCGGTCCCATCCAGCTGACCGAACGACTAAGGGCTCCAGCGCGGAGGCGCTGGAGCCCTTAGTTTTGTCGATCTTCTTTGTAGCGGGGGCAGGATTTGAACCTACGACCTCTGGGTTATGAGCCCAGCGAGCTACCGAGCTGCTCCACCCCGCGTCGGTAGGTAGGACTCTACAGACGCACGTCGGCAGCGGCAACCCGGGGCTACCCGGAGCTGGACCCAGTCGGTGACGGGCTCAAAGACGCAGTCAGTCTCGTCACCGCTGCCGCCTCCGCGTGGACCCGCTTCTGTGCGAGTCCGTAGGCGGCGAAATCACCGTCGCGCAGGGCCTTGTCCGCGTCAGCCAATGCCGCATTGAGGTTGGCCACCGCCTGAGGCAGCGTCTCGGTGATCGGCGGCCCGGTCGTGGACGACGACGGCGAGGGCGTCGACGGCGATGGTGACGGCGAGGCGGTGTCCGTCGGTGTCGGTGTGGTCGACGGCGGCGTGGTGGTGCCGCCGGTCCCTGGTGGCACCGTCACGGTCGTTGCGCTCTGCAAGGCGGCCGCCAGCGTGTTACCGAACCCGACCTGGTCCCCGAACAGCACGCCGACCTTGCTCAGGATCGGGAAGGAGCTGCCGGCCGTGGCCTGCGTGTAATACGGCTGGACGTACAGGAGGCCGCTCGAGACAGGGAGCGTCAGGAGGTTGCCGTACACCACCTGCGAGTTGCCGGTCCGAAGGCCCAGCAGGCCGGAGCTGACCTGTTGCGCGGCGTCCATCGTGCTGCGCACCTGTTGAGGCCCGGAGATCGTCGTGTTCGCCGGTAACTCGATCATGCGGATCTTGCCGTAGTCGCCGGGGTCGCTGCTCACTGAGACGAACGCGGCGAGGTTGGTGCGTGATTTCGGCACCAACGCCGTCGTCAGCGAGAACGTGGGGTGGTCCTGACCCGGCATCTGCAGCATCAAATAGAACGGCGGCTGGTCGGGCGCGACGATGCCGTCGGTCGAGGTCGACGTGCCCGGCTCCCGCGGCACTTCCCAGTTGTTCTGGTTGGCGTAGAACGTGCCCGGGTTGGTCACGTGATACGTCGCGAGCACGTCGCGCTGCACCTTGAACAGGTCTTCCGGGTAGCGGACGTGCGCGAGCAGATCGGTGGACATGTCGCTCTTGGGGCTGACGGTGTTGGGGTACGCGTGCTCCCACACCTTGAGCACGGGATCGGTCTGGTCCCATTCGTAGAGCCTGACCGTTCCGTCGTACGCGTCGACGGTCGCCTTCACCGAGTTGCGGATGTAGTTGACCTGGTCGTTCGCCTCGCGGCTGATGGCCGCCTTGCCGCTCAACGCGTCGGCCGTGA
The DNA here is from genome assembly GCA_030840665.1 of Frankiaceae bacterium. Taxonomy (GTDB): domain Bacteria; phylum Actinomycetota; class Actinomycetes; order JAVEEB01; family JAVEEB01; genus JAVEEB01. The sequence continues at coordinate 4,611 of JAVEEB010000325.1, forward strand.
CGTCCCCGAGCCGCTTCTTGGCCGAGTACGGGTAACCGTCGCTGGTCGTGTAGCCATCGACGATCCACAGCACGCGGCCGTCCACCACGGCCGGGTAGGGGTCGCCGTCGAGTTGCAGCCAGGGTGCCGCCGCCTGGACGCGCTTGCGGGGTTCCCGGTCGTACAAGATCTTCGAGTCCCCGTTGACACTGCTGGAGAGCAGGATGTTGGTGTCACCGAGCTTGATGGCGTACGCGAGACGGTTGATGGCGCCGCCGAGCGGCACACCGCCACTGCCCGCGTACGTCGTCTTCTTCGGGTCGACGCCGGCCGCATCGGACAGGTAGTCGATCTCGGAATCCGTCGAGCCACCGACGATCGAGTAGTCGGGGGAGCTCTCACCGAAGTAGATGCGCGGCTCGAACGGAGGCAAGGTGCCGGTCGGCGGCACGTCCTTTTCCAGGTAGTCCGGCTCGCCGCCCGGCACGGTAACACTGTCGGCCGCGGCAGCAACAACACCGATGCCGTGTGTGTAGGTCACGTGCTGGTT
>JAVEEB010000367.1 GCA_030840665.1 Frankiaceae bacterium
CCGGCGAGGAGCAGTCCGAGGAGTCGCAGAAGGCGCAGGCCAAGGAAGAGGAGCGCGAGCAGGCGCGCGAGAAGATGGACGAGATCGAGAAGGACCCGCCCGCCGAGCTCGAGGACTGGCCCGACGATGCCGCCAAGTACGAGACCTTCGGCGGGCCCGAGGGCGACCACTCATACGAGGAGGGGCCGGAGACGAAGCTCGGGCCATCGTCGCTGCGACACCACGAAAGCGGCGCTGTGACGATCGAGGGCGAGGAGGTCGACGACCCCGACGAGTACAAGGGCAAGCCGATCCCCGGCGGCCCGACCGACGAGGACGCTCCCCAGGACCTCACCACCCAGAAGATCCGCGAGGACCAGGGCCGCGAGCTCGAGAGCGAGAAGGGCGACGACGAGGACGAGAAGAGCGACGAGGACGAGAAGAGCGACGGCTAGGCCAGCGCCAGCGAGAACCACACGCAATTCTGCACGCCTGGCTCGAGGCCCCAGTCGTCGGCCAGTTCGCGTACGAGGTGCAACCCCCAGCCCGACTCGAGGTCCTGGTCCGGCGCGCGCTCGCGCGGCATGAAGCCCAGGCCATCGTCGCGGACCTCGACCCGCACGCGGTCCGGGTACTTGCGCACGCGCAGGTCCGCCGCGCCCCAGGCGCTGCGGGCGGGCGCGTGATGCAGCACGTTCATGACGAGCTCGGAAGCGAGCAGCTCGCACACGCGAAAGCGCGAGTCGCCGAGCTCCGGCCGTAGGCCCGCGAGTGCGTGGCGCGCCGCGCCCGGCGCGCTCGGGTCACGGCCGAGGGGCATGCGCAGGATCGGCTTCGGGCGCCGCTCGCGAGGAATCGGCTCGCCGCTCAGCAGCGCGCAGCAGCCGGGGCAGATGGCCGGGGCGCCTGCGGCGGCGCTTGGCACTGACGACCCGCAGGTCGGGCACGCGATGGGAAGCATTGCGGGGACGTCTCCTCTGGCCTGCCGACCCGCTTCGCGCGCGAGCCGCCATTCCAATCGGTCCTTTTCGAAGCCATCCGCCCGGTTGATCCGGTCGTCCGGCTCCGACGACAGACGCCGACGATAGGGCATTTGTGCCAACACGCACACCGGCCCGGGGTTAGGGTCCGCTTAGTACCCCTACGACCAGGAGCAGCCGATGAGATCCCGCCGCCCCCGCCTGAGCTACGCCAACGTGACCGCCACGCTCGCACTCGTCCTCGCCATCGGCGGCACGTCGTACGCGGCGGTGCAGCTCAACGGCAAGAACATCAAGAACCGCACGGTCGCCGGCAAGAAGCTCAAGAAGAACACGGTGACCGGCACGGAGATCCGCGAGTCGAAGGTGGGCAAGGTGCCGCGCGCGACGAACGCCGACAACGCGGCCCACGCCGCGAACGCCGACAACGCCGCCACCGCCGACACCGCAGCGGGCGCGACCCAGGCAGCCAACTCGTCGAAGCTCGGCGGCTCGACGCCCGAGTCGTTCCGGCTCACCTGCCCGTCCGGCACCATCCTCGTGCTCGGGGTCTGCTTCGAGACGAACCTCCGGACGACCAACATCTTGTCGCTCGCGCTCAAGGAGTGCGGGGCGGCGGGTCGCCGCGTCCCGACGTTCCCGGAACTCGAAGGGGCTCGGCAGAACGGACTCACGACCGGCTCCGGGACGAACGACTATGAGCTGACCGCGACGTACTACAAGAACTCGGGCGGGGGCGGGCTCGGTGAGACGGTGGTCGCCATCTCCGCCGCGGGCGACCGGTTCGAGGGCACCTACGCCGCGTTGACGAAGCCGTTCCGCTGCATCGCCCTGCCCACCAACACCGGCTAGGAGGCAACCTCCGAGGGCACCTCGACCTCGCGCTTCAGGATCTTGCCCGTCGGCCCCTTCGGCAGCTCGTCGACGAACCAGATCTTGCGCGGGTACTTGTAGCTCGCCACCTCGGCCTTCACGAAGTCGCGCAGCTCGTCGGCCGAGACGTCCTCGCCCTGCTTGAGCACCACCGCGGCGCCGACCTCCTCGCCCATCTTGTCGTCGGGCACGCCGACGACAGCCGCCTCCTGCACTGCCGGGTGCTCGTACAGCGCCTCCTCCACCTCGCGGGGATACACGTTGTAGCCGCCGCGGATGATCAGCTCCTTCTTGCGGTCGACTATGAAGAAGTAGCCCTCGTCGTCGATCTTCGCCATGTCGCCTGTGTGGAACCAGCCGTCCTTGATGGCCTCGGCGGTGGCGTCGTCCTTGCGCCAGTAGCCCTTCATCACGTTCGGGCCCTTGATCACGATCTCGCCGACCTCGCCCTGCGGCACGTCGTTGCCGTCGTCGTCGACGACCTTCATCTCGACGCCCCTGACGGGGATCCCGATCGAGCCCGCCTTGCGCTCGCGGTCGGGGTGGTTGAACGACGCGACGGGCGAGGTCTCCGACAGGCCGTAACCCTCGAGGATCTTGCAGCCGAACTTCTCCTCGAACGAGCGCAGCACCTCACCGGGCATCGCGGAGCCGCCGGAGACGCACAGCCGCAGGCTGCTCA
>JAVEEB010000378.1 GCA_030840665.1 Frankiaceae bacterium
GACCTCTGGACCACGGTCCTGGAGGCCACGGGCCAACCCGTCACGTTCGGCACACCCCCGCGCTGAGGTGCGGCCCGGGGCAGTTGGGTCCCTGCGAGAACCCGGCCATGACACCGTGCTGAGTCGAAAGCGCCATCCGTTCCACGCGTGCCTGCGGTGACGTCGGGTATGTCGGCGTCGCGCAGAGCGTCGGGCTTCCGGGCGAAGAACTACGCCTGTCACACCTGCACCTGCACGGTTGCCACTCGACTCACACGCCGAAAGAAGTGCCATGGAGCTGCGACTCACGTCACCAACGACCAAGGCCCCCGCCCAGGCCTTCACCGGCGATGTGTACGTCACGCCGATCTACAACGGGGTCGAGCCGTCGCGCATGACGATCGCCCTCGTCCGCTTCACGCCGGGCGCCCACACCAACTGGCACTCGCATGCCGTGGGCCAGACCCTCCATGTTACGGAGGGCGTCGGGCTCGTCGGAACGCGCGACGGCAGTGTGTTGCGTGTGCGCGCCGGTGACACCGTTGCCTGCCCTCCCGGGGAGGAGCACTGGCACGGCGCCGCACCTGAGACGTTCATGAGCCATTTCGCTCTGCTCGAGACCCTTCCAGGCAACCAGGATCCGACAACGTGGCTGGAGCCGGTCTCGGACGAGCACTACCGAGCGGCAGACGAATAGGCCATCGCAACATCCCGATGATGCCCGCCGGAGTCGGGTAATCCCTCAGCTATTGATTGACTGACTACTGCACCGCAGCGGCGTCGTGAACGACGATCGCGATTTGGACGCGGTTGCTGACGTCGAGCCTTGTGAACAACCGCGACACGTGTGCCTTCACCGTCGCCTCGCTGAGGAAGAGCGTCTGCGCGATCTCCGCGTTCGACATTCCCGTGCCGACCGCGACCGCGACCTCGCGTTCGCGGTCGCTCAGGGCGGCGAGCCGCTGCACGGCGGAGGCCCGGCGGTCGGATGCCTTCCCGTCTCCGAGATGGGCCAGCAATGTCCGGGTGACCGACGGCGACAGCATGGCGTCGCCGCCGGCGACGAGACGCACGGCGCTCACGATCTCCGCGGGAGGGGTGTCCTTGAGCAAGAACCCGACCGCACCGGCACGCAACGCGCCGAGCACTTGATCGTCGGCGTGGAACGTCGTCAGGACGATGACGTGCGGCGGCGCGTGCAGCCCGCGCAGCGCCGTGGTCGCGGCGATGCCATCGAGCTCCGGCATGCGGATGTCCATGAGGACGACATTGGGCCTGTGCTCGCGCACTGCAGCGACGGCGCGTGCACCATCGTTCGCCTCGCCGACGACCTCGACGTCCGCGGCGGACGACAGGATCATCCGCAGCCCGGCGCGCACGAGCGCGTCGTCGTCGACCAGCAGGACGCGGATCACCATCTGAGCTCGGCGTCCACGACGAAGTCGCCGGATCCGTCGGGCCCGTGCACGAGCGTGCCGCCGGCGAGCGTGACACGTTCCTGCAGGCCCAAAAGCCCCGCACCCGATCCCGGCAACGTCGGGTCGGAGTGCACGTGGAGCGGCAGGCGGTTGCGAACCTCGATGCGCAGGCCGTTGTCGGGAGCGCCGTCGACAGATACTCGTCCGGCGGTGCCGTGCGCATGCTTGCTGATGTTGGTCAGTGCTTCCTGGACGATGCGGTAGGCATCGCGGCCCAACGCGGTCGGCGCGCCCGCCATCTCATCGACGCGCATCTCGAGCTCGATCTTCGCGCCGGCCTGCCTCATGTCTTGCACCAGCCGCGGGATGTCCGACAACGTCGGCTGCGGCGCGAGCGCGATCTGGTCGCTCGCCGGGTCCTCGCGAAGCACACCGATGACGGCGCGCAGCTCCTCGAGGGCCTGACGCGCGGTGGATCGCAGGAGCTCGGCAGTCTCACGCACCTTCTCTGCGGGCAGGTCCGGCCGCACTTCGAGGCCGCCGGCGTGCAGCGCAACGAGGGAGATGCGGTGAGCGAGCACGTCATGCATCTCCCGCGCGATGCGCGAGCGCTCGGCCATCCGTGCGCCGTCCTCGTGGACCCGCTGATCCGCCTCGGCGCGTTCGGCGCGCTCGCGCAGACTCAGCAGGAGTTGCCGCCGCGCGCGCACGTACATTCCCCACGCCGTGGCAGCCAGCACGAGCGCCGCCGCGACGAGCAGGGCCGCCAGCGGGTCGGTGTGCGGCCGGTAGAAGGCGAACACGAGCGCCGACAGGACGAACAGGACCGCCACGGTGACAACAGGACGGGTCCGCCGGTGGACGGCGAGGGAGAACAGGGCAACAAGCCCGCCGACCGTGCCGGAAGTCGTGACGGTGCCGAGCACGACCCCGACGAGTGCGACGCCGAGCGGCCACCGGCGGCGCCACCACAACGCGAGACAACACCCGACCCCGCACACGATGTCGACGACGACCTGATAGGCGGGCACAGGCTCGGCACTGCTGCCGTAGAGCGCGCTCAAGAGGATCGCAGCGCCGAACACGAGCGAGAAGGCGACCGCGGCACCGTCGGCGAGCCAGTCCCGCCGAGTACGGGGGCGCGGCGTCGGCATGGCCGGAGCGTACTCGGGCGCGGCGTCCCACCGATACCGACGAAAGTCGTTGCCCCGCGCGACGGAAGTCGGTGTCGCATGGCCGCTTGTCGCCCCTTTGCGACCCCGCGCCGTAGCCGGCCGGCCGATGCGCCAGTGCGCTGTATCGACGAGCCTGCTTGCATGATCACAGCCTCGAACTTGAGCAAAAGCTATGGCAGCGCGGCCGTCGTACGAGACGTGTCCCTGCACTGCCAGCCCGGCACCATCACCGGCTTCCTCGGCCCCAACGGCGCGGGAAAGTCGACGACGCTGCGGATGATCGTCGGCCTCACCCGCCCCGACTCCGGCACGTCGACGATCAATGGCCGCCGCTTCGCCGAACTAGCCAATCCCACCAGGCTCATCGGAACCCTGCTCGACCCGTCGGCGATGCACGGCGGCCGCACCGGCCGCGCCACGCTCGCCATCGCGGCGCGGATGGCCGGTGTCCCGCTCGCCGGTGTGCAGGACCTGCTGGGCCGCGTCGGGCTGGCCGACGCGGCGGACCGGCGCGTCAGCGACTACTCCCTCGGGATGCGCCAGCGACTCGGCCTTGCCCAGACGCTCATCGGCGAGCCCGAGGTGCTCATCCTCGACGAGCCGGCAAACGGGCTCGACCCGGAGGGCATCGCGTGGATGCGCCGGCTGCTGCGCGACTTCGCCGACCAGGGCGGAACGGTGCTGCTCTCCAGCCACCTGCTCAACGAGGTGCAGGCGACCGTCGACCACCTCGTCGTCATCTCGCACGGCGCCGTCGTCGCCGCCGGTCCGCTGACCGAGCTCCTCGCCAGCTCGAGCCTGCTGCTCCGGACGGCGGACCGCGCCGGGCTGAGCCGCGCGCTCGACCTTGCGGGCATCGCCTACGACGTGGACGGGGACGACGCGTTCACCGTCGACGTCCGCGGTGGCAGCGTCACCGCCGACATGGTCGCCCGCGCCGCGCTGGATGCGCGCGTCGTGCTCACCGAACTCAGGGAGTCCGACACCGGCGGGCTCGAGCAACTGTTCTTCTCCCTCACGAGCGCGACCGCCACCGACACTCAGGAGTCAGCAGCATGACCGCCACCACGATGCAACGACCCGTCCGCTCCGCCGATCCGGCCACCCACCCAGCCTTCACCGGCATCCCGTTCGCGCGTCTTCTCGGCGTCGAGTGGCGCAAGGCGACCGACACGCGGGCGGCGCGCTCGTTGCTCGTCTTCGCCGCCCTCTCGACGGCCGGCCTCATGCTGATCCCACTGCTCTCGCGGGCCAGGGTCGACCAGACGTACGGGAGTTACCTCTTCCAGGCGGCCATCGGCCTGTCGATTTTGCTTCCCGTCGTGTCGATCCTCACCCTCACCAGCGAGTGGAGCCAGCGAACGGTTATGACGACGTTCACCCAAGAACCACGGCGGTTGCGTGTCGTCTCCGCCAAGGTCGTCGTCTCGTTGCTGCTTGCCGTCGGCGGGATTGTGTACGGCGCGCTGGCGACCGTGACGAGCCTCGCCATCGCCGCGGCATCCGGCCGCGAGCTGACGTCGGACCTCAACGCTGGTGTGATCGTCGGGTTCATCGTC
>JAVEEB010000404.1 GCA_030840665.1 Frankiaceae bacterium
GTAGGGCTTGCCGGCGAGGCGCGACAACCGCTCCGCCGCCTCCGCGAGCGAGACCGCCTCAGGCCCCGTCAGCGTGTACGTCAGCCCGTCGTGCTCGCTGACCCCGTCCGTCTCTTCGGCGGTCAACACCGCGACGGCGGCGTCGGCGATGTCGTCCTGCGCGACGAAGGAGACCCGCCCGTCCCCGGCCGGCCCGCGGATGACGCCGTCCGCGCCCGCCATCTTCGGGAGGAAATCGGCGTACATGCTGTCGCGCAGGAACGTCCAGCGGACTTCCGACGCCGCGATGTGCTCCTCGGTCGCCCAGTGCTGCTGCACGAGCGTGAAGGTCGCGTCCTCCGCTGCGCCGAGGAACGAGAGGTAGACGATGCGCTCGACGCCTGCGGCGACCGCCGCGTTGACCGCGGCACGGTGCTGATCAAGCCTGTCGATCGCCTCGGCGGCGGAGACGAAGAAGAACGTCCGCACGCCCTGCAAGGCGGCGGTCAACGCCACCGCGTCGCTGTAGGTCGCCACGGCCACCTCCGCGCCGGCGAGGGCGGGCGCACGCGACGCGTCCCGCACGATCAGCCGCTGCTTCACGCCCAGGTCGGCCAGCTGCCTGGCAACCCGCCCACCGATGGCCCCCGTGGCCCCACTGACGGCGATCATGAGTTCTCCTTCGCATTCGGCGTGGCCGACCGCGGCCGGTTACCCTTCCTCTCGTGAGCCGTACGTACGAGGTCCGCACCTACGGGTGCCAGATGAACGAGCACGACTCCGAGCGAATAGCAGGACTCCTGGAGGTCGCCGGGTATTCCCGCGCGCCCTCCGGAGGCGCCGCTGACGTGGTCGTGTTCAACACCTGCGCCGTCCGCGAGAACGCGGACAACAAGCTCTACGGCAACCTCGGCCATCTGTACCCGGCGAAGCAAGCCAACCCCGACATGTTGATCGCGGTCGGCGGCTGCCTCGCTCAGAAGGACCAGGGCACCATCGTCGAACGCGCCCCGTGGGTCGACGTCGTCTTCGGCACGCACAACGTGGGCTCGCTGCCCGCACTCCTCGAGCGGGCGCGCATCACGAAGCTGGCGCAGGTCGAGCTGCACGAGTCGCTGACGATGTTTCCGTCGACGTTGCCGTCGCGGCGCGAGTCGGCGTACGCGGCGTGGGTCGCGATCAGCGTCGGCTGCGACAACACGTGCACGTTCTGCATCGTGCCGGCGCTGCGCGGCAGGGAGAAGGACCGTCGGCCCGGGGATGTCCTCGCGGAGGTCACGGCGCTTGTCGCCGAGGGTGTCGTCGAGGTCACGCTGCTGGGTCAGAACGTGAACTCGTACGGACGGGAGTTCGGCGACCCGCTCGCGTTCGGGAAGCTGCTGCGGGCGTGCGGGTCGATCGAGGGGTTGGAGCGCGTGCGCTTCACATCCCCGCATCCGCGCGACTTCACCGACGACGTCATCGCGGCGATGGCCGAGACGCCGAACGTCATGCCCTCGTTGCACATGCCGCTGCAGTCCGGGTCCGACGACGTGCTCCGCCGGATGCGCCGGTCGTACCGCCGCGAGAAGTACCTCGGCATCATCGACCGGGTGCGGCTCGCGATGCCGGACGCCGCGATCACCACCGACATCATCGTGGGTTTCCCGGGCGAGACCGACGATGATTTCGAAGAGACTTTGGACGTCGTACGACGTGCAAGATTCACTGCTGCGTTCACTTTTCAGTACTCGAAGCGACCCGGGACGCCCGCAGCGGAGATGGACGAGCAGGTGCCGGCGGAGGTCGTCAAGGAGCGCTATATGCGGCTGACCGATCTGCTGGACGAGATCTCGCTGGCCGAGTCCCACAAGCTCGTCGGGTCGACGGTGGAGCTGCTCGTCGCCGAGGGTCAGGGTCGCAAGAATGCTGCCACGTTGCGGATGAGTGGCCGCGCGGCGGACAACCGCTTGGTGCACTTCGCGGGTGTCGACGGGCTGCGGCCCGGCGACATGGTGACGTGCGAGGTGACGTACGCGGCGCCGCACCACATGGTCGCCGACATCGTGCACTCGACGCGACGGACGCGGGCGGGGGACGCGTGGGAAGCGCGCAATGCCGCGCCGCCCGCCCCGCGTGGCGTGTCGCTCGGGCTGCCCACGGTCGGCGTCCCTGCCCCGCTGCCGGCGGCGCCCGCCTGCGGCTGACGCGGGTCAGACCGAGGGAGCGCCGCGGTCGATGGCCAGCTTCAGCTTGCTGAGCTCCGCCGGCGTCAGGACCGAGCCGTGGGGGCCGTCGGACTGGATGCGGTACCAGCCGGTGACTCCGTCGGCCCGCCAGATCTCGGTGGCTGCCGTCTGCCCGTCTTGTGGAGTGTCGACATAGACGTTGGTGTCGTCAGCCATGCCGAGCGGGAGCACCCACTTGATCGGCCCGCAGCCCGCCGCGACGCGAATCTCGCCGCCGGCACGGCGATACGTACGCGTCTGGGTGTTGGCGACCCGGGTCGTCGAGACGACCTTGGCCTGCCACTTGTCGAGCTTCGGCAGTGCGAGCTGCCCGAGCCACCAATCGCACGGCATCGCCACGCGCGCGAGCTGGCCGGGGCCAGGGGCGGGGGCGAACGAGGGCGACGGCGACGGGGTGGGCGGCTGCGGGGTGGCCGAGACCGCGACCGGCGGCGGAACGGGCGCGCTGCCGCTCGGGTGGTGACGCGCGACGACTATCCCCAGCGCGACTGCCACGGCCACGACGGTGGCCGCACGGCGGCGGGCAGGCGAAACAGGACGCTCGGGGCCCTGCTCGAGAATGTCCACACGGGTCCTTCGTTGGGCAGCGACATTGGGGATTGCCCGGCCGCATTGATTGTCGCTGTCTTCGCCCCGAATGTCCCGCCGCGGACGCACGAGGGCCGGGCGGGTTCCCGAGGCCGCCCGGCCCAGTTCATGGTGCGAGTCCGTCAGGACACGAGCTCCAGTTCCGGCGTCGGCGCGAACTGGCTGGCGGGGCGATCGAGCCCGTAGTTGTCGCGCAGGGTCGCGCC
>JAVEEB010000425.1 GCA_030840665.1 Frankiaceae bacterium
GGCTTCACGCTGGGGGTCGCGGTGGGCGAGGTGACCGTCTTCGTCGCGCTCGTCGACGGCGAGACCCCCGTGCCGGAGGAAGTTTTGACCGAGGGGCTCTTGCCGGTGGATGAGCCGGTCGGCGCCGGGGCGGCCGAATCGCCACCGCCGAGCACGTGGAACTTGACCACCAGGACCGCGACCAGTGCGGCGAGGACGACCAGCGAGGCACCGAGGACCACGCGCCTGTCGACGCCAGGCGGAGGCGTGGGGGGAGCAGTTGCGTCGGGCGGGCGTACGTGTCGTCCGGCCATGGACCGGGGCTGCTAGACGCTGACGCCGAGGCGACGCGCGGATCGCGCACGCTGCCGGGCGGAGCGGAGTCGGCGGAGGCGCTTGACCAGCATCGGGTCGAAGACAATGGCCTCAGGGCGGTCGATGAGCGCGTTGAGGACTTGGTAGTAACGCGTGGCGGACATCTCGAACTGCTCGCGGATGGCCTGTTCTTTCATGCCGGCGAACTTCCACCACTGACGCTCGAAGGCAAGAATGGCCTGGTCACGGTCAGTCAGGGTCGCCGTTTCGTGCTCGGCAAGCTCCGTCATCGCTGCGTCCATGATCCCTCCTCCGTCGCTGTGAAACGCGAACCACACCCGTGTAACGACAACAGTGTAGTTCGCTCGGTCATTGTGGCACGGACTGCCGACAGAACAAGTCCCCCACGGCGGATCGCCTGGATCGCGTCCCCCGAGGGTCAGACTGGCGTCATGCGCATCCTGTTTCTCGGCGGCAGCGGATTGATCAGTTCCGCGTGTTCCGAGGCCGCCATCGCGGCCGGCCACGAACTCACCGTCCTCAACCGAGGAGCGACGCAGAAGGTTCCCCTGCCGGCTGGCGTCGTGCAATTGCGCGGCGACGTCCGCAACGCCGAATCCATGCGCCAGGCGGTGGCCGGGCACACCGACGACGTCGTCGTGGACTGGCTGGCGTTCGTGCCCGACGACGTCGAGCGGGCGCTGAGCGTCTTCGGCGGCGCCGGCCAGTACGTCTTCATCAGCTCCGCCAGCGTGTACGACAAGCCCCCCGCGGACTGGCTCGTCACCGAAGAGACGCCCCTGTCGAACCCCCACTGGCAGTACAGCCGCGACAAGATCGCCTGCGAACAGGTGCTGGCCGAGCGCAGTGACGTGCACTGGACCGTCGTACGACCGTCGCTCACCTACGGCCCCTCGCAGGTGCCGCTCGTCGTCAACTCGTGGGACAAGCCGTACACCGTCGTCGACCGGATGCGGCGCGGCCGGAAGGTGATCGTCCCGGGCGACGGCACGGCCCTGTGGACCATGACGCACAACACCGACTTCGCCGCCGGCCTCGCGCCGCTCCTCGGCAACGAACGGGCGATCGGCGAGGCCTTCCACATCACGTCCGACGAGGCGCTGACCTGGAATCAGTATTACCGGGCGGTCGCCGAGGCCGCCGGCGCCGAGATCGACATCGTGCACGTGCCGACCGACGCCCTCATCGCGGCGAACCCCGAGGACGAAGGCAGCCTCTGGGGCGACAAGGTGCACTCGACGATCTTCGACAACAGCAAGCTGCGCGAGCTGGTGCCCGACTTCGAGGCCCAGGTGCCTTTCGCCGACGGGATCCGCGAAACCATCGAGTGGTTCGACGCGGACGACGCGCGCCGCGAGGTCGACGCGGAGCTGTCCGCGCACTGGGACCGCATCATCGCCGTGTACGAGCGAGCGCTGGCCGACGTCGCTGCGCGCTGAGGCGTTCTGCACACTGGAGGTATGCGCATCCTCTTTCTCGGCGGCACCGGTGTCATCAGCTCGGCCTGCTCGAAGGTCGCGGTCGCGGCCGGACACGACGTGGCCGTCCTCAATCGCGGTACGACGCACAACGTCCCCCTGCCGGACGGCGTCGAGCAGTTACGCGGCGACGTGCGCGACGCCGACTCGATGCGGGCGGCCGTCGCGGGCCGCGACTTCGACGTCGTGGTCGACTGGCTCGCGTTCGTGCCGGAGCACATCGAGACCTCACTGTCGGTCTTCGGTGGCGCCGGCCAGTACGTGTTCATCAGCTCCGCGAGTGCGTACGAGAAGCCGCCGTCCGACTGGCTCGTCCACGAGCACACGACGCCGATGGCCAACCCCTTCTGGCAGTACAGCCGCGACAAGATCGCCTGCGAGCAGCTCCTGCACTCCCGCACCGACGTGCGCTGGACGATCATCCGGCCGTCGCACACGTACGGCCCGTCAGCGCTGTCGGTCGCGATCGGCTCGTGGACGCACCCCTACACAGCGATCGACCGCATGCGCGCCGGCAAGAAGATCCCCGTCATCGGTGACGGCACTTCGCTGTGGACGTTGACGCACAACTCCGACTTCGCCGCCGGTTTCGTGCCACTGCTGGGGAACGAGGCAGCGATCGGCGAGGAGTTCCACATCACGTCCGACGAGGCGCTGACGTGGAACGAGATCACGCGCACCGTGGGTCTCGCCGCCGGCGTGGAGATCGACATCATCCATATTCCGAGCGACGCGTTCATCGCCTGGAACCCCGAGATGGAGGGGCAGCTCCGCGGCGACAAGTCCAACTGCGCCATCTTCGACAACAGCAAGCTGCGCGGGTTGGTGCCCGACTTCGAGGCCAAAGTGCCGTTCGCCGAAGGTGTTATCGAGTGCATCGACTGGTACGACGCGGACGCGTCCCGCCGCACGGTCGATACGGCGCTGAGCGCCGAGTGGGACCGCATCGTGGGCGTGTACGAGCGGGCGCTCGCCGAGGTGGCCAAGCACTAGTCAGGAGTCACGCGTCAGGAATCTGCGTCTGCGTCCAGTCCGCGTTGGACGGCGTACCGGACGAGTTCGTAGCGCGTGTGCAGTTGCAACTTCCTGAGGCAGTTCTGGACGTGGTTCTGCACGGTGCGGTGCGACAGGACGAGCCGTTCCGCAATCTGCTTGTACGTAAGGCCTTTTGCCACGAACCGCAGGATCTCGGTCTCCCGTTCGGAGAGCCTGGTGTCGGCCTCGGCCGTCGGCGACGTGGAGATCTTGCGGAACTCGCCGAGGACGAGACCCGCGAGGCCCGCCGTGAAAACCGGGTCGCCGGCGGCAGTTCGTCGTACCGCGTCGATGAGCTCCTCACGCGAAGCGGACTTGATGAGGTAGCCGGTGGCGCCTGCCTTCACCGCGTCAAGGACGTCCAGCGGTTCGCCACTGGCGGACAGCACGAGGACGTGACAATCCGGCAACGCCTCCATGACTTGTCGCGTGGTCTCAACTCCCGAGAGCCCCGGCAATTGCAGGTCCATCACGACCACGTTCGGCCGCGTTGCCTTCGCGACCCGGACAGCCTTCGGGCCGTCTTCGGCAGTGCCCACGACGCGAAGACCCGCCTCGGTGAGATCGCGCACGACAGAATCGCGCCACATCGGATGGTCGTCGACGACCAGCACGCCGAGCACCTCAGCGTCCGACACGGAACTCCACCTCGACTCCCTGGCCCGGCATCGCTTCGAGGCACATCGTGCCGCCCAGCCCTTCGATCCGCCCGCGCATCGACTGCGCCACGCCGAGCCGGCCCGCGGCCGCCGCGTCTGCGAGGTCAGCGGCTGTGCAACCCACGCCGTCGTCGCGGATGGAGACCGTGATGGTCTCGCCGTCGTCGTCCAGGAGCACCCAGGCGCGGGCCTTCGGACCGGCATGCCTGGCGACGTTGTCGAGAGCTTGCGTCGCTGCCGCCGCCAGGCCGTGGGCGCAGCGAGCGGGGACAAGCACGGCCGCCGCCGGCGCCGCGAACTCCACGGACACCGTTGCCGCGTCGCAGGTGCGGCGCAGCGATTCGCGAAGGTCGACGTCGGCCCCGTAGACCTCGACGGGCGCCTTGGCGACGAGGCGCCGCAGCTCGATCTCCTGTGCAGCCGCGAGGTCCGCGAGGTCGGCGGCGACGCCCCCAGCTTCCCGGCCTCTGCGATGGATGAGCGCCAGTGCCTGCAGGACGCTGTCGTGGATCTCCCGCGCGAGCCGTTCCCGTTCACCTGTTGCGGCCTGTAGCTCGACGGCCCGCGCGAGGTCGTCCGCGCCGCGCCGCGCCAGACGCACGAGGTGCCCGACGACGCCGCCCACGAGGAGGAACAGGACGAGCTCGCTGGCCGATTGCTGGCTCACGTGACCGTGCTCGAGACCCCCGCGGTCGAGGCCACCGTGCGAGATCCAGCCCGCGACGCCGAGGGTCGAGCCGGCCGCGATCCCCCACCACGGTCCCCAGGCAACGGCCCACGCGGCCACCGCCCCGGCCGCCCACGTCGACGGCAGCAGTCCGGCACCGCCCAGGACGACCCCGTGCCTCACGACGTACAACGTCGCGAGGCTCACGGCGGCGGCGATCCCGAGGTCTGCACCGAGCATCCACCGCGGGACGCGTTTGCCATAGCGCTCGTAGCCCACCGACGCCACGAACGTCCACGCCGCCATCACCGCGAGGACGACGAGACCGGCCAGCGGGTGCTGGAAATTCTTGTGGTCGCGGACGATGAGGAAGCCCGCCCACGCGAGTGTCGCCCATCGGAAGATGGTCAGAGCGCGCCACAGCGATCCGAGGGTCGTCATGGCCTCACGGTAGCGCCGCGGCGGTCAGCGTCGCTGCACCCTGTTGAGGTAGCGCTGCACGATGACGACGCCGATGACGAAGACGCCCGTGACGACCCGCTGCACCTCCGGCTTGATCTCACCGAAGGCGCCGAGGTTGATGATGTTCTGCACGACGGCGAGGAGGAGCACACCGCACGCCGTGCCGATGAGCGAACCGGCGCCGCCGGTGAGGAGTGTCCCGCCGATGACGACCGCGGCGATCGCGTCCAGCTCCGCGCCCTGTCCGGCGCTCGGCACGCCGGATTGGCTGTACGCAGCGGACAGCACGCCGGCGAGGCCGGCGAGGAACGCCGAGATGACGTACAAACGCATCTTCGTACGACGCACCTTGAGACCCATGAGGGTCGACGCGTCCTCGCTGCCACCGATGGCGAACACGGACAAGCCGAACGACGTGCGCGACATCACCACGTGCCAGAAGAGATACAGGGCCAAGGCCACGAGGACGGGATAGCCGAGTGTGAACAGCGTGGACGTGCCGAACCGGTAGAAGGCACCACTCGACGGCGCCGCGTACACGTCGTCACCGTTGTGACTCACGAGAAAGACCAGGCCGCGCACGCCGTACAAGCCGGCAAGAGTGACGATGAACGGAGGGAGTCGCACCCGCGCGACCAATGCACCCTGGATCAGTCCGATCAGCAGCGCGGCACCAAGGGCCATGGCGATGGCGG
>JAVEEB010000048.1 GCA_030840665.1 Frankiaceae bacterium
ACGGTCACGGGTCCGGCCTCAACCTGTCAGCCGGAAAGCACCTGCTCAACGACGTGCAGGCCGTCGGCTACGTCCGCACGCGCTACGTCGACACCGGCGAGGGCAGCTCCGACTTCGGTCGCATCCGTCGCCAGCAGAAATTCATGTCGTCGATGATGCACAAGGTCACCAGCGCAGGCACGCTGTTCAACGTCGGCAAGCTCACGGCTTTCCTGCGCACGGTGTCCGACGCGGTGACCGTGGACACGGAGATGAAGCCGACGGACCTGTTCACCATCGCGCAGCAGCTCCAGGGCCTCGACCCGAAGCACGTGACGTTCGTCACCGTCCCCTACGCGAACGACAACTATTCCGTGCCGGGCGTGGGCTCGACGGTCCTTGCCGACCCGGTGGCAGCGCAGGGCCTGTACGACGCCATCCGTAACGACAGCGCCATCGGCGCCACCGACTTCAAGAACCGCCCGACGACGGTGAAGCCTTCGGACGTTTCCGTGCAGGTGCTCAACGGGGGCGCCGCCTCCGGCAGTGCCGGCAAGGCGGCCGGCGAGCTGGCCGCCATGGGCTTCAAGTCAGGCGGGCCAAGCGGGAACGCACCCACTCGCAACAACGCGACGACGTCGATCCGGTACGCCGGGACGCAGATCGCCGAGGCCCGCACGGTCCAGCTGGCGTTGCCCGGGGCGACCCTGGTCCTCGACGACACGGCGACCGTCATCCAAGTGATCCTCGGTAAGGACTTCGTCTCGACGACGCCGATCCCGACGGCCACCACTCCGGCCAAGCCGGTCGTGACCCACACCGCCGACGAAAAACTCTGCACAACGAACTAGGCCGGTTCCTCGCGCAACTGGTCGCGCTTCACGCGATGCAGGGCTCGCGTCTCGGCGCGCAGCTGTGCCTCGACGTGGTCCCGGCGGTCGTCGTCGGTCTCGAGCACGAGCGGCGGCACGGGCAGCGGCCGCGCGTCCGCATCGAGGGCGACGTACACGACGTGCGCGACGGCGACCGGGTGCGACTGATCCGTCTCGTTCCACCGCTGCGCGCCGATGTCGACCTGCACCTCCATCGAGGTGCGGCCCGTCCACGTGACGTGCGCGGCCGCGTGGACGAGGTCGGCGACGTGCACGGGTCGCAGGAGCGCCATCTCGATCGCCACCGTGACGGCTGGGCCGCCGCAATGGCGGGCAGCGGCGAGGCCGGCAACGTCGTCAGCGAGCTTCATCAGCACGCCGCCATGCACATTCCCGTACGGATTCGTGTCGGCCGCGGTCATGAGGTGGGCGAGAGTCACGCGGCTGGCGGACACCGGTCGTGGGGCCGCCTTCGGGAGATTCGGCGCATCTGTCACACCACTGGACGATACGGTGGCCCGGGTCTCGGCAGATACCATCGGCACACCTACGGAGGGCTCTGTACGTGACAACGCATCGTTTGACTGTCATCGGCACCGGATATCTGGGCGCCACACACGCCGTGTGCATGGCCGAGCTCGGTTACGACGTGCTCGGCATGGACGTGGACGTCGACAAGATCAAGCGGCTCAACGCCGGCGAGATCCCGTTTTTCGAGCCAGGGCTGGAGCCCCTGCTGCAGAAGCAGCTCGACTCGGGCCGGCTGCGCTTCACGACCTCCTTCGAGGAAGTCGCCGAGTTCGGCGACGTGCACTTCATCTGCGTCGGCACCCCGCAGAAAATCGGTGAGTACGCGGCGGACATGACCTTCGTGGACGCCGCTATCGACGGCATCGCCCCGTTCCTGACGCACCCTTGCCTTGTCGTCGGCAAGTCCACCGTGCCGGTCCGCACCGCCGAGCGCCTCGCGGCCCGGCTCCTCGAGACGTCACCTGCCGGCGCCGACGTCGAGCTCGCGTGGAACCCGGAGTTCCTCCGCGAGGGGTTCGCCGTCCGCGACACCCTCGAACCCGACCGCCTCGTCTTCGGCGTCTCGCCCGGCGGCAGCGCCGAGCAGGTGCTGTGCGACGTGTACGAGCCGATCATCGCCAAAGGCACCCCCGTCGTCGTCGCCGACCTGCAGACCTCCGAACTCGTAAAAGTCGCCGCAAATGCCTTCCTGGCCACGAAGATTTCCTTCATCAACGCGATGGCAGAGGTCTGCGAAGCCGTCGGCGCCGATGTCACGGCGCTGTCGAAGGCCTTGTCGTACGACGACCGGATCGGTGGCAAGTTCCTCGGCCCCGGTCTCGGCTTCGGCGGTGGCTGCCTGCCCAAGGACATCCGCGCGTTCATGGCGCGGGCGGGCGAGCTCGGCGTCGACCAGGCTCTGTCGTTCCTGCGCGAGATCGACGCCATCAACATCCGGCGGCGGGTGCGGATGGTCGACATGGCCCGCGAGCAGGTCGGCGGCACGTTCACCAACCGCCGCATCGCCGTTTTCGGCGCCGCCTTCAAACCCAACAGCGACGACATCCGCGACTCGCCCGCCCTCGACGTCGCCGACATCATCCGGCGGCAGGGCGCGACCGTGACCGTGTACGACCCCGAGGCCATGGGCAACGCGCGGCGCAAGTTCCCCGAGCTGCGGTTCGCCGACACCGCCTTCCAGGCGGCGACCGGCGCAGATCTGGTGCTGCACCTCACGGAATGGCAGGAGTTCCGCGAGATGGACCCGGACGCGCTGCGCGCCGTGGTGCGCGTGCCGCACATCGTCGACGGCCGCAACATCCTCGACGCCGAGGACTGGCGCGCCAAGGGCTGGACGTACCGGGCGCTCGGGCGCCCCTAGCAGGTGCTGGCGCACGTACTCAGTGAATTGAGTACGTGATCACCGCTCCAGTCGCGGCGGTTCTCCGACGATCACAGCAGACGTCGGGAATTCCTCCTGACGCTGCCTGGGGAGCGCGGCATGTCCGAGGGACCGACCGACCGACCACGACTGTCATGGACGTACGGGTGCCCGTTCTGCGGCACCCCGGTTCGCACGCTGGCCGACGCCTGCAGCTACTGCGCCCTGCCGTTGCAGGACGCGCGCGCGATCCGGGTGGCTGCGATCGACGCGGGTCTCATCGAGACGGGCCAACGCCGGGCGACCCTGATGGCGGAGC
>JAVEEB010000461.1 GCA_030840665.1 Frankiaceae bacterium
GGCTTGCTCCCGGACCCTGAGTGGATCAGGAGGGTGCCATCGCCCTTGATCATGACGAGCCGGGTGGCCATCGGAAGGTGCGCCGTGAGTCGCCCGCTGTAGTCGACGGAGCACCGCGCGATGACCAACCTCATGCGTTCACGATATTCGGTCGGCAGAGCGCCGGACGCGCGTTCGCGCGTGAACTCGTGAAAAGCGGTCCGCCTCAGTCGGCGCGTGTCGCGATCATGATGCCGGTGGACCAGTCGAGTTCGGTGACGAACAACCCGGGATTGCCGTGCATCGACCTTTTGAAATCGACCACCTTTGGCGCGTGTCCGTCCGGCCAGTTCAGCTGGGGGTTGAGATCGTCGACGACGAAGACTCCTCCCTCTGCCAGGAGCGCGAGGGCTTCGGGCAGCTGGTCGAACTTGCCGGCCCACGTGTCGGCGAAAACGAGGTCGAACAGGGAGCCGTCGGGCTCGGCAAGGTACGTCGCGGCGTCCAGGTGGAGGAAGGTCACGCGTGGATCGTCCCCGAGAACGGACCTGGCAGTGTCGACCAGCTCCTCGCTGTTCTCGACGGAGACGAGAGCGGCGTCCGCGGACATGCCGGCGATGATCCAGGCCGCTGACATGCCCGCACCCGTGCCGAGCTCGAGAATGCGGCCCGCCGGCTTGGAGGCGGCCAGTGTGCGCAGCAGGGCCCCTGTCAGCGGGTCGCACGACATGGAGAAGCCGAGCGCTTCACATGCGATTGTCAGTCGCGCGAGTTGTTCGGGTTCGGTCATCGGTGTCTGCGTCACGGTGCGTCCTCACGACGATCGGCTGCTGCTGACATGGCGGGGGTGCAGTACAGGGCGAGGGTCGCGGATGGGCGTTGCATCAATCGATATGGATGGCCGCCTCAGGCGAGCGTGATCCGACCCCCGATTGTCATTCCTCCGGAAACGCGCAGAACTCGTTGCCCTCCGGGTCGGCGAGGACATGCCAGGAGACGTCCTCGTCCGGAGCGCGTAGGAGCGTCGCACCGGCCCCGATGAGGTCCCCGACGTCCGGCGTCGTGACATCCCAATGCCAGCGGTTCTTGACCGCCTTGGGCGCGCCCTCGCCGACGAACTTCCACACGTCCCACGGGAGTCCGTCGACGTTCCCGAGCCATCGCCGCGCGCCGCCGTTGGCCGGGATCGGCTCGGTGTCCAGCACCATGCCCCACCACGCCGCCAGCCGGGACGGGTCCGCGCTGGCGACGACCAATGCCGTCGGCTCGTCGGGTCGGGGTGGGAACACGCAGAACTCGTTGCCCTCCGGATCGCGCAGAACCGTCCAGCTGCGTTCTTCGTCGGGGGCGAGGGCGACGGTGGCGCCGGCGGCAAGGCAGGGCCCGAGCTCGCCGACGAGGTCGAGGTGGACGCGGTTCCACCCCGTCTTGGGCTCCGCGACTTGGTTGACCCAGACCGTCTCCTCACGAAGGTCGCCGCGCATGACCCCGTCCCCGTTGTCCTGTCGCTCCGGCACAAGACCGAGGAGCGGCGCCCAGAAGGCCAGCGCGACGCCAGCGTCGTGCGCGTCCAGGCAGAGGTCCTTGTAGCGGGCGAGGGCTGCGGTCATGGTGATCACTTTCCTTGATGGCGGGGCAAGGCGGCAACCCGCGCGCTCAGGACAGTGAAAGGCTCGGCCGACTGATGCCGGCCGAGCCTTTCGTACACCGAATGTTTGTCGTACGACCTACTTGTTCACCGTCACGTGCTCGTTGGGGACGCAGTGCGTCATCGTCAGCCCGGTGACGTCGCGCGGGCCGTTCTTGCCGAGGTTCACGATGCGGCCGAGCTCGTCATCGTTGAGTGTCTGCGTCGCCAGTGGCTCGAGGTGGCGCACGTCGTCCGGGCCGATGCCGATGCCCTCGCCGACCCGCAGGCCGAGCTCATCGTCGGCGAGCAGCCAGTGCCACACCATCCGCTCCTGGATGGGGCGGTCGCACTGCGCCAGCGCGCCGACGAGGTTGGCGACGAGCTCGTCCTTCTCCCATTGCTCCGACAGCTGGTAGCGCTCGCCCGTCTGCTGGTAGTCGTTCGTGCGGGGGATGCGCTTGCGCGTCAACCGGCCGGTGATGACCGGCCCCTGCTCGTCGTGCGTCGGGTACGTCCCCTCGCGCAGCCCGCCGATGATCGACGGCTCGTAGTTGACGTGCGGGTTCTCACCGGCGCCGTCGACGAGGTACGTCATCTGGCCGTCCCGTTGGTTGGTGCGCACACTGGCGTTCTTCGCCTGGTTGACGGGCAGCTGCAGGTAGTTGGGACCCACGCGGTAGCGCTGCGTGTCGCTGTAGCTGAACGTGCGCCCGACGAGCATCTTGTCGTCGGAGAAGTCCAGCCCGTCAACGAGAACGCCCGTGCCGAACGCGATCTGCTCGCTCTCGGCGAAGAAGTTCTCCGGCGCCCGGTTGAGCACCATCTTGCCGATGGGACGCAGCGGAAATTCGTTCTCCGGCCACACCTTCGTGTCGTCGAGCGGGTCGAACGGCAGCTCGGCATGCTCGTCGTCGCTCATGATCTGCACGTTGAGCTCCCACTCGGGGTAGTCGCCCTTCGCGATGGCTGCGTACAAATCCTTCGTGTGGATCCCGAGCTCCATGCCCTGCGCGACGTCGACGTCGGCGGCCGACCACGACTTCACGCCCTGCTTGGGCAGCCAGTGGTATTTCACGAGGACCGTCTCGCCGGCGGCGTTGACCCACTTGTAGGTGTTGACACCGAAGCCCTGCATGGTCCGGTACGACGCCGGGGTCCCGCGCGGGCTGAAGATCAGCGAGATCATGTGCAGCGACTCGGGGGTCTGACTGACGAAGTCGAACACGCGGTTGGCGACCTGCCGCTCGAACGTCACCGGGTCCGGCTTCTGCGAGTGGATGAAGTCGGGAAACTTGATCGCGTCGCGGATGAAGAACACGCCGAGGTTGTTGCCCACGAGGTCCCAGTTGCCGTCCTCCGTGTAGAACTTCACGGCGAAGCCGCGCGGGTCGCGGACGGCCTCCGACGAGTCACGCCCACCCGCGACCGTGGAGAAGCGGATGGCCAGGTCGGTGCGCTTGCCCTTCTCCTGGAAGAGCTTCGCGCGGGTGAACGGGGCGATGGGCTCGCCGCCGAGGGAACCGAAGGCCTCGAAGTAGCCGAAGGCCGTGGCGCCGCGGGCGTGGACCACGCGCTCCGGGATGCGCTCCCGGTCGAAGTGGCTGATCTTCTCGAGGAATTGGTAGTTCTCCAGCGTCGCCGGCCCGCGCGGGCCGACTGTGCGCTGGTTCTGGTTGTCGATGACCGGGTGGCCCTGGCGGTTGGTCAGCACGGGGCGGCTGTCGTCCGAAGTGGAGGTCACGAGGGCTCCTGCGGGGTGTGTCGGGTGTCTGGGGCCTACCTTAGAACAGTTCCAAACATGGCACCGTTCCAGGGTGTCGCCGTCCGTGCCGGCGGCCCACCGCTAGCATCCCCCCGTGACCATTCCCGCACCACTCGTCGACCGGCTGCGTTCGCGCGGCTGGCGCGTGACGCCGCAGCGGCGCGCGGTGGCAGAGGTGCTCGTCGGAGATCACGTGCATTTCACGGCGGAGGATGTCCACGAACGGGCCCGTGCGGCCGTCCCGGAGATCTCGCTCGCCACCGTCTACAACACCCTCGGTGAGCTCGTCGCGATGGGCGAGATCCTCGAGGTGCGGGCGGCCCGGGGGCCTGTGCGCTACGACCCCAATGTGCACACCGCGCACCACCACCTCATCTGCACGATCTGCGGCAAGCTGCTCGATGTCTCACCGGTCGGCGTCGAGAAAGTTTCCTTGTACGGGGCTGCCGCCCACGGTTTCGTCATCGACGACGTCGACGTGACCTTCCGCGGCCGCTGCCCCGACTGCGCCCCGGCCGGCTCCGCCTTCTAGAACTCGCTCCGGATCGATCGTGGCTGAGTGCCATCGACGTCGGTGAAGCCGTACTCGAGCGCCAGGTCCGCTGCGACCAGCGTGCGCCCCGTGCGGGCGAGCTTGTCCGGATCGTGGGCGAGGGCGCTGATCGCACGGCCGATGAATTGCGGCGACTCGGAATTGGACAGGTCGAAGAAGTCGCCGGCCGCCAGCACCGACTCGGTGCGCACCAGGCCCGGGTACAGCGCGACGGAGGTCACGCCGTGGGGTTGGAGTTCGGCGGCGAAATGTGCGGCCAGCTGAGTGCTCGCCGCTTTCGCCAAGCTGTAGATCACGTCGCCGCGGAACGCTTCGCCCGCGAAGAAGGAAATGGTCACGACCAACGCGCCGCTCGTGCTCATCAGCAGGGGTGCCGCCAGCGCGGTGGTGGCGTAGTGGGCGCGCGGACCGGCCTGGAACATCTCGTCCCACAAGGAGATCGGCCGTGCCCAGGACGGCGCGCCGGCGAACTGATATTCGCCGCGATTGAGGTATTCGTAGCCGCCCCAGGCGTTGTTCACGAGCACGTCGAGGCGCCCCTGTTCGGCGGCTATCCGCTCGATGACACTGCGGGTCTGCTCGTCGTCGAGATGGTCGCAGCGGATCGGGATCGCGCTGCCACCGAGGGCGCCGGCTTCCTCCTGCGTCTGCTCCAGGCTGCCCTTCGGCTCCTTCGAGCCAGCCGGCCCGTCGGCACGTGACGTTCGCCCTGTGAAGTACACGGTGAAGCCGGCCTCGCAGAGCGCGAGGACGACCCCTTTGCCGACTCCGCGCGTGGCGCCGGTCACCAGGGCGACCGTCTGATCCGTCATGCCGGGCACCGTATCGCGTTCGTCGAACAAGCGTTCGAAGTTCGCGCTCGCGGAATGGATTAGCCGGCCGTGATGTCATCAACTGTAGACAACGACTGATGACATGGGAGATGGCCAATGCTCCGGCCACGATCAAGCAGTGACAACGTGGGGATTGCCGACCGCGAGGGGGCGCCCGGTTCGATGGCGCGGCCGGATCCGGTAGCCGCGCGGGCCCAGCTGCTGCCCGTTCTCATTTTCTTGGGGATGGTCGTCGCGGTGGTGAGCAGCCTCGGCGCCCCGATGATCCCGACCATCGCCGCCCTGGATCACGTGACACTGGCGACCGCCCAATGGTCGCTGACGATCACTCTTCTGGTCGGGGCCGTGGCGACGCCGACGATGGGCCGCCTGGGGGATGGCCCACATCGCAAAGCCGTGGTGGTCGTATCGCTCGCCGCCGTGGTGGCGGGGAGCGTTCTGGCAGCCCTGCCACTGCCGTTCGCCGCCCTCGTCATCGGCCGGGGGCTGCAGGGCATCGGGCTCGGGCTGACCCCGCTGGCCATCGCCACGGCGCGCGACCATCTGCCCCCGGAGAAGTCGCGGTCCGCGGTCGCGCTGTTGTCGATCACCACCGTGGCGGGCGTCGGCCTCGGTTACCCGCTGACGGGTTTGATCGCAGAGCGGTTCAGCGTTCACGGCGGGTTCTGGTTCGGGGCGATCATCTCCGCGTTGGCGCTGCTGGCGGCGATCCTCGTCGTACCGGCGAGTTCTCATCGGCCGAAGCGCCGCCTCGACGTCTCCGGCGCTCTCCTTCTCGGGCTGGGGCTCGGCACGCTCCTCCTCGGTCTCAGTGAGGCGGAGCAGTGGGGCTGGTCGTCCCCGCGGCTCATCGCCTGCGGCCTGGTCTCCGCGCTTCTCCTTGCCGGGTTCGTTGTCCGCGAGCTGCGCGCCGCCCATCCCCTTGTCGACCTCAAGCTCGCCCGCAACCGCACGGTGTTGACAGCGGACGTGACCGGCCTGTGCGCCGGCGTCGGGATGTACCTCCTCCTGTCCCTCATCACACGCTTCGTGCAGACCCCGTCCTCGGCCGGCTACGGCTTCGGTTCCTCGATCGTGGTGGCGGGCTTCGTGCTCCTGCCGTTCTCCGTTGCCAGCGTCGTATCGAGCAAGGTCGTACCGATCCTCGCCCGTCGCACGTCGCCCGACCTGGTGCTGCCCTTCGGCTGCACCGTGCTCGTCGTCGCGATGGCAACTTTCCTGTTGGCACACGGCTCTTTGTGGCAGGTGATGGTGACCATGGCCATCGCGGGGCTGGGGGTCGGCTGCACGTTCGCGGCGATGCCCGGCCTCATCGTGCGGTCCGTTCTGCCGCAGGAGACCGGCAGTGCCATGAGCTTCAACCAGGTCCTTCGTACCGTTGGCTATTCCATGGGCAGCGCGCTGTCCGCCACGGTGCTGCAGGCGCACACTGCCGCGCACGCGGTCCTCCCTTCCTACGGCGGCTACCAGACGGCCGCGGTGCTCGGGCTCAGCACCTGTGCCGTCACCATCGTCATCAGCTTCTTCCTCCCACGCGTCGGGCGTTCGGCGGACGTCGATGAACAGTTGGTGCGTGACAGCGTCGACGCGGCAGCTTCCGGCACCTTTTTGTACGACGATGAATCCCACCCGCTGCGGGGAGCTGCGACATGACGGTCATCAAGTTGGCGCCCCGTCGGCGGGATGCCACGCGCACCCGGTCCGCGCTCCTCGCCGCGGCGGCGGAGCTGTTCGCCGACCGTGGCTACGACGGCGCCACGGTGCGCGAAATCGGCGAACGCGCCGGGGTGGACCCGACGTTGATCGCCCGCTACTTCGGCAGCAAGGCCGGGCTGTACCTCGAAACCGTGCAGACGGGTGAGCCGCCCGCCGACCTCCTGAATCGCGATCGGCTTGTGGCGCTCCTCGACCGCATGTCGCGGAGCGGTGTCGGCCCCGTACTGCAGGCTGCGGTGCGTCCGCACGCCGAGGATGACATCCAGCGCGCCTCCACCGAGGCATTGCACGACCGGCTCGTCACGCCGCTGCGCGAGCGCCTCGCGACAGACGGCACGACCGCGGATTCGCAGCTACGGGCAGAGGCCGCCGTGGCGGCGTTCGCCGGCATCGCGCTCGGGGCGAAGTCGGGAGCATTTCCCGCCCTGGCGGCCGCGACCACCGAACAGCTTGTCTCCGTCACCGTGTCCTTGCTCGACGGCGTGCGCAGCTGACACTGGCCCTCGACCGCAGTCTGCCGCCCATTCGGCCGGGATGTCGCAGACGGTACGGTTTACGGATGGGACAGAACTCGAAAGCCAAGCGGGACCTCAAGGCGAAGGCGCGGGCCAAGGCGGATCGGGCACGGCTCGGCGGCACGCTGCCGCGGGCGGACGAGCACGCCGGGCACGACCACGGAGGCCAGCCGCACGACCAGGCCGCGCATGACCGTGGCGAGCACGAGCCCAACTACCGCGCGCCGGTCGAGGACCACACCGGTCACGACCACGACTGACGGTTTGAACCTGCCGGTCAGGACGGCTAGGCAGACTGCCTGATCACCAAGGTCGGCTGGTACCCGACGGACAGCGGCTCCGCTTCGGGGTTGTTGATCTGCCGGAGGAGCAGCGTCGCCATCTCCGCGGCCATGTCCTCCACCGGCTCGCGCACCGTCGTCAGTTGTGGCCTGCAGGCCTTGGCGGCGCTGCTGTCGTCGAAGCCGACGACCGCGACGTCATCAGGGACCTGTCGGCCGGACTCCCTGAGCACCGGCAGGGCGCCTTCTGCCATCAGGTCGCTGGCGATGAACAGCCCGTCGATGTCGGGGTGCTCCTGGATCAACCGTGCCATCGCGTCTTCGCCGCTGTCCCTCGTGAACATGCCCTCGACCGCGGGGACCTCGGTCAGCCCGTGGCGCGCCAGGACCTCACGAAAACCGAGGAGCCGCTCGGCACTCACCCGCATGTCGGCGGGCCCGGTGATCGTCGCAAGCCGGCGGCAGCCGCGCGCGACCAGGTGCTCGGCCGCGAGCCGCCCACCGGCCAGCTGATCCAGTTGCACGTAGTTGATGGCTAGGGCGTGCGGCGGCCGCGAATACAACGCGGCCGGAATCTTGAAGCGGGACAGGAGTTCCGGGAGCGGGTCCTCGGCGTCGCCCGAGATGTGCAGCACGCCGTCGACGTGGCCTTGGCGGAGGTACCGCATGAGCTGGTCGCGCG
>JAVEEB010000469.1 GCA_030840665.1 Frankiaceae bacterium
GGCTGGACCGAGGATCTGACGAAGTGCCGGTCGTTCGACGACCTGCCGAAGAACGCGCAGCTGTATGTGCGCGCTCTCGAGTCACTGTCGGATGCGCCGTTCTCGGCGATCGGTGTCGGCCCGGGCCGGGACCAGACGATCGAGCTGCGCCCGCTGATCCGCTGAGCCGGTTGCCCACCATCTAAGTGCTACCGTGTAGCACATGGAACGGATCGGCATTCGCGAGCTGCGGCAGCACGCGAGTCGCTATCTCGCACGGGTTGCGGCCGGCGAGACCATCGAGGTGACCGACCGCGGCCGACCCGTCGCGCGCCTGGTGCCGTCGCCAGCCGAGGATGACGATCTGCTGGCCCGGATGGAGGCCGACGGGATGCTCATCCCTGCGCTCAATCATGGGCCGCTGCCCCCCATCGTGGCCGCCAAGGTGCTCGGGGCAAGTGCGTCCGAAATTCTCCGACAGATGCGTGACGACGAGCGGTGATCCTCTATCTGGACTCATCGGCATTGGTGAAGCTGGTCATTCCCGAGGCCGAGTCCGTCGCATTGTCGGGCTACATGTCCGATCACGCGGGCGATGGGCGGATGACGAGCGCATTGGCACGCACCGAAGTCGTCCGCGCCATCCGCGCAGCTACTGGCAGTGAGGCGGCCGTCGGGCGAGCGCGAACGCTTTTGTCGTCCTTCGCCATCGTGCCCGTTCATGTGCACCTGCTCGACTCAGCGGCCGACCTACCGGGTGCCCTCCGGACGCTTGATGCGATCCATATCGCGTCCGCACATTACGTTCGCCCGCAACTGCGGGCGCTCGTCACCTACGACCAGCGCATGGCGGCGGCGGCCGAGGCGAACGGGCTGCCAGTGGTGGCGCCGGCGTGACGACGACAGAGACACCGGAGCAGGCGGCCCGCCGCGTCGCTGCTCGGCACGGCGAGGTGCGGTCCGTGCGGCGGTTTCCAACCGGGTTGTGTCATTACGTTTTCGACGTCGAGCTCGTCGGCGGCACTTCGATCGTGGCCCGAGTCGCGGCGCACGAGAACGTGGCCCTCTTGCGGTCAGCCGAGGAGTGGTCGGCGATGTTGCGACCGCTCGGCGTACCGCTGCCAGAAATCCTTGGTTCGTACCTCGACACTCGCGACCCGCAGTTGCCCGCCCTCGTGCTCGAGCGATGGCCGGGCGATGACCTCGGCACCGTGTGCTCGACGTTGACGACCGCGGAGCTCCGCGGGGTGGCCCGCAAGGTCATAGCGATTCAGTCCCTGGTCGCACAACTCGTGCCAGGACAAGGATTTGGGTACGTGGGGTCTGCCGCAGGACCGTGGCCGCATGCCAGGTGGAGTGACGCCATTGACGCTCTCGTGCAACGCAGCGTCGGGTGGTTCGGAGACCGCGACCATGTCGAGCTACTGGGCCGCGTGCGGGCCCGGCTGGCGCGCCACGCCGACTACCTCTCTCGCGTCGTCCCCACGCCCTACCTCGACGACGTCACGACCAAGAACGTCATCATCGACGGCGGCGTCGTGACCGGCATCGTGGACGTCGACTGGCTCGGCTACGGCGACCCACTCATGACGCCGGCGTTAGCGAAGGTCTCACTGATCGGATCCGGTCAGTCCACCGAGTACGCGGACATCTGGTGCGATGAGCTCGACCTGACCGAGGAACAGATGGACGTCTTCGACGCCTACACGGCCTTGTACTGCTTCGTGCTTCTGAGCGAGACTGGCGTGCAGTTCAACCAAGACACGCCGCTGGAGGGTGACGACTCAGCAACGACTCGGCTGCACGACGCGTTGCGGCGCTACACCGACTGACGGTGCAGCCACGAGTGCGCCGCTAGGGCAGCGTGCACGTGTCGGACTCCATCATCGTTGCCCACGCGGAGCAACTCCCGACGATCGTGATGCGGACCGTCGTGAAGGGCGCCTTCGCCGACAGCAGAGTCGCCTTGAGTGCCGCGTACAGGAGTTGGGCGTTCGCTGACGAACTCAGAATCCCGTTCCGCTTGTCGAACCCGGCCGGCAGGTCGATGGTCAAGGATCCGCCCACCTGCGAGATCGTCGCGAGCCCGAACTCGGAGGGCGCGGCCGCGTGCAGTCCAGCCGCCTCCTCGTCACTCGTCGTTTTCGTCAGCAGCTGCAGCACTTCCGACACCCATAGCAGGCTGAACCGCGGGAAGTGCGTGCTGCGGCGAAGCGTCACCACCTGCGGTCCGTCGCCGCACCCGAAGGCCACGAGGGAATCGCCCGTGAGAGTTGCGCCGTATCCGGTGGTGGCGCAGGACGCAGCGCCTGTGGCCGTGGTCGACGGCGACGGTGACAGGGCCGGCAAGCTGGGGCGGTACGTGCTATCCGGGAGGTGTCGGCCGGTCGCGCCGTCGAAGAGTGCACGATCGCCCAACGGGGCGTCCAACGTGACGACGGTGGTCCGCGAAAGACCCGCTAAGTCGCAGGCGATGGGCGTCGAGTAGCGGGCGTGACCGAACACGGTGACGACGACGCCGTGTGCGGTTTCGATAGCGCGCGCCTCGTAGTCCCTCGCGCACGGGCCATCGATCGGGCCTCCGACGAAACCCACGGAAATGTCCCGGCTGGACGCGCTGTGAATGATCCGGTTGTCGGCCGCTGTCTCCTGTTCGGGTCGGGGCACCAAGGGAACGTCGACGTTGGTCAGAGCCATGACGGTCTTGTCGGCGCCGGCCAACTCCCACGCCTCCAGCGCGCTTCGCTTCTGAGTCAACACTTCCGCCCGATTCGACGCGATCAGCGAATCGCGGTGGGCGGCGTCCGACGAGGGATCCCGGGTGCCCGCATGGATGGACACGACCACGGTGATCGCGACGAGAGCCGCCGCCGCCCCGGCACCCGCGGCGTGCCATCTGCGGCGACGACGGCCTCGGCGAATCGCGATCGAAGCAAGCCCCGACTCTGTGGGCAGGTCCCAGTCCCGCGACTCACGCGAGCTGACGAACAGGTCATCGAGGTCGGTCATGACGTCTCCGTTCGTTGTACGGCGGACTCGTAGGCGTACCGGCCGCCGAGGTGCGCGCGCAGCAGGGCAGCGCCCCGCGACGACTGGCTCTTGACGCTTCCGACGCTGCAGCCGAGGGTCGACGCCACGTCTTGCTCGGACATGTCCTCGAACCACCGCATGACGACCACGGCTCGCTGCCGAGGGGGAAGGGTCGCGAGGGCTCGGCGCAACCGGTCCCGCTCACCCGCCGACTCGTCAGCGGCGACAGCGACGTCCCGCAGCGAGGCGGGTGACTCGTGCCGAAGGCGGCGCCAGGCGGACAGGTGGTTGTTGACGATGGTGCGCCGGACGTACGGGGTGGGGTCCTCGTTGCTGATGCGGCGCCAGGACAGCCAGGTCTTCACGAGGGCCGACTGCACGAGGTCCTGGGCCTGCGTTGGATCGCCACACAGTTGGTGGGCGAAGCGCAGCAAGCGAGGGGTCGCCGCTTCGACGTACAACGTGAACTCAGCGTCCGTGTCCGTCATCCGCCCCCCAATCCTCCGTCACTCTGCCCCTTGGACTCGCAGAACGGCGAAAAGGTTGAGTGGCCCGGCACAAATCCCTGAGTTCGCCCAACCCCCGCCGCAAGCGAAGGCTCTACGCGGATGATCCTGATGCCCTGGGCCCAGTTTTCTTCCGCGTTAGGGCTTCGGAGGCCAGCGCCTGGCCTGAGGGAGCAGCGGCGGGGTCGGGGGCGGCCATCTCGGGCGAAGCGCTGCCGATACGGTGTCCCGCGTGAAGGTCCTGGTCATCGGCGGCGGCGCCCGCGAGCACGCGCTTGCGCTGGCTCTCTCGCGTGACCCGGCCGTCGCGGGGATCGTCTGCGCGCCTGGCAACGCCGGCACGCCGGCAGTCGCCGAAAACCGTCCCGTGAACCCGCTCGACCCGCAGGCCGTTGCCCAGCTCGCCGTCGACGTCGCCGCGGACCTCGTCGTCGTCGGCCCCGAAGCCCCCCTGGTGGCAGGCGTGGCCGACGCCTGCCGGGAGCGGGGAATCCCGACCTTCGGCCCCAGCGCCGCCGCCGCGAAGCTGGAGGGCTCGAAGTCCTTCGCCAAGGACGTGATGGTCGCGGCCGGCGTACCTACCGCGACGGCAGGCTCCTTCACCACCGAGGCCGCGGCGATCGCCGGCCTGAAGGCCGCGAGGCCGCCGTACGTCGTGAAGTTCGACGGCCTGGCCGCCGGTAAGGGCGTCACGGTGACCGCGGACCTCGAGTTGGCGACCGCCGCCGTGCGTGAGGCGTTCGGCGGCGCCTTCGGCGGCGGTCCGAGCGACACCTGCGTCGTCCTGGAGGAGTACCTCGACGGACCCGAGGTCTCACTGTTCGCGATCACGGACGGCACGACCGTCGTGCCCTTGACGCCTGCGCAGGACTTCAAGCGCATCGGGGACGGCGACGTCGGTCCCAACACCGGTGGCATGGGCGCTTACTCGCCGCTGCCGTGGGCGCCCGACGACTTCGTCGCCGCGTTGCAGCGCACCGTGCTCGAGCCCACCGTCGCCGAGATGGCGAGGCGTGGGATTCCCTTTTCCGGCCTCCTTTTCGCGGGCCTCGCGATCACCGCCGACGGGCCGAAGGTGATCGAATTCAACGCGCGGTTCGGCGACCCCGAGACGCAAGTGGTCCTGGCCAGGCTCGCGACGCCACTCGCGGGCCTGTTGATGGCCGCCGCAACCGGAACCCTCGCCGCGCACCCGCCGTTGCAGTGGCGAGAGGACGCGGCGGTCACTGTCGTCGTCGCGGCCCACAACTACCCCGGCACCCCGCGCACGGGCGACGTCATCTCGGGTCTCGACGAAGCGGCCGCTGTGAACGGCGTCGATGTGCTGCATGCGGGTACTTCGTTCGACGCGGACGGCAACGTGGTCTCCGCCGGCGGTCGGGTTCTTTCGGTCACCGCGACCGGGAAGGACCTGGCGGCGGCGCGGGATGCGGCGTATGAAGCGGTCGACCGGATAAAACTGAACGGCAGCACATTCCGCACCGACATCGCGCTCCGTGCGGTGAATCTCGACATCAGCATTCCGACCCGACCCGAGGAGCACCGGTGAGCGGCAACCCCCGCGTCGCGATCGTCTATGGATCGCCGTCCGACCACGACATCATGGCCCAGGCCGGCGCCATGCTTCAAAGATTCGGAGTCGCGTACGACGAGCAGTTCATCTCGCCGCACCGCTCCCCGCGGACCCTCGCGGACTACGTGGCGGAGCTCGAGCCGAGCGG
>JAVEEB010000060.1 GCA_030840665.1 Frankiaceae bacterium
AGGCGCGACCGAGCACGTCCGCGGGCAGCGACCGCTGCAGACCCGTCTCGACGAGGACCTCGACGGTGATCGCGCCGAAGCCGCTGACGAAGCTGAGCGCGAGCGCCAGGCCGAGGCCATTCGCGACGCCCAGGAGCGGGAGCGGGACCGCGACGCACACCAGCCCGCCGACGAGCGCCGCGGACTGCCTGCCCTCGCGGTTCAGCCGCCCGGCGACCGTGGCGCCGATCACGCCACCCAGCCCCATGGCGCCGAGCAGGTAGCCGTAGCCGTCGGCGCCGAGGCCCAGGCGGCCGGCGACGAGGAGCAGCAGCACGGTCTGCGCGCCGTAGACGACGCTGCAGGCGACGTCGGCGCCGACGAGCCGGCAGGCGTCTGGGCGCGTCAGGAGAGCGTGGGCACCGGCGCGCAGGTCGGCCAGGACGGTCGGGCGGCCGGCGGCGACGCCGCTGGCGCTGCTGTCGGTGCGGGGCGCGGGGCGGAACGCGGCGCCTGCGGGGATCGACGCGACCAACAGCGCCGAGCCGGCGAACGTGAGTCCGTTGAGCGCGAAGGCCAGGCTCGGCGGGCCGAGGAGCAGAAGGACCGCGCCGAGCGCCGGGCCCGCGACGATGCACGTCGGCCCGATGGCGGCGCGCGCGGCGTTGGCGGCCGGGAGATCATCGCCATCGACGAGCTGCGGCGTGCTCACCGCGACGCTCGGCGCGTACGGGACGGCCGCCAGGGTGGCCAGCGCGGCCAACACCGGCGCCAGCACGACGGGCAGGCCGGCGATCGCCACGAGCGCGAGCAGTCCCATCAGCACGGCGCGCGCGACGTCGGTCGCGATCTTCAGGGTGCGGCGGTCGACGCGATCGGCCAGGACGCCGCCCAGCGGCCCCGCGACGACGATCGGCGCGACGCGCGCGGCCGTGGTGAGGCCGAGCCACGTCGCCGAGTGGGTCTCCTGGTTCACGTAGGCGAGAAGGGCGAGGTTGTAGAGCCAGTCGCCTGCCTGGGAGATGGCGAGCGCGGCCAGCAGGCGGGCGAAGCGGGGATGACGCAGCACGGTGTGCATGGAGCTGACGGTGACGCTGAGACGGCGGCCGCGCATCGGGCACCCGCGTCGAACGGGAGGCATGACCCTCCTATCCCGGTGGGCCCAGGGGTCCTACGCCACCGGGCCTAGGACCCCTACCCGGTGGTGAATAGGGCGTGCGGACCACGAGGTCGGGGCGGTTGTCCGATGCGCGCCCATGGCCCTTAGCCGCAGTGTTCCGATCCATGAACACCACCACGAACACCACCCACGCCGACCGGATCTTCTCCCCGGAGGCCCGCTACTTCGCACCCGACGCCCGCTACTTCACACCCGAGGCTCGCTACTTCGCACCGGGCCGGATCTACGGCCCCGAGGCGCGCTACTTCGCGCCGGGCCGGATCTACGGCCCGCAGGCCGGCAGCACCGAGTCGATGTCCTGCTCCGTCTCCCCCGCCCGCTTGGCGGGTCCTGCGCCCGGGCCTGCCCGCCCCGGCGTCGGGTGGCTGCGGCTTCCGTAGCCACTACCTGATCAATGGAGAACGCAAGATGAACCACAAGAAGATGCGCCGGTGGAGTTGCCGTGTCGCTGCCATCCTGGCCGCGATGGTCGTCGTGACGGTCCAGCCCGCGCGAGCGAGCACCTTCGATGTCAAGCCCGGCGGCCTGATCTGCACGACCTTCGATGCTGGGACCAGCCAGTCGACCGTCCAGCTGGCGGCCAACAACCACAGCCGGACCAACGAGTCGATTCCCGCCGGCGACTTCAACTACTTCGATCCGGGCGCACTCGACCGGGGCCAGCCGGGGGTGTTCGCGCCGGGATGGTCCTCCTGGAGCACCACGTTCCCCGCCGTGGCCGACGACGCCGCGCACGAGATGGCGTGGGTCCTCACCGGGGACGCAGACATCCTGGACACGCGCGCCAGCGTGCAGCCCTTCGCCCGCCCCTGCGCCGATCACGGTCCGGCGATCACCTCGGTGTCGCCGACCGGCCTGGTCCTCGGCGGCGGGGCGCAGGCCCTGACGATCTGGGGCCGCGGGATGGCCGGCGCGACCGTGCTGATCAGCGGCGCCGGCGTGCACGTCGCGACGCCGGCCGCCGCGGTCGATCAGCGGATCGATGTCCCGGTGACCGTGGACGCGGACGCGCCGAAGACCCCGCGCGACGTCCTGGTCAAGACGCCGGACAACCTCGAGGTCGGCTGCCGCGCGTGCCTGCAGATCACCGACGCGCCGAGCACGGCGGCGACCGGCGCCCAGGGTCCCAAGGGCGACGCCGGCCCGCAGGGGCCCACGGGCGAGGCCGGGCCCCAAGGGCCCGCAGGGGTGCCCGGCGTCAACGGGGCGACTCCTTCGGTCATCCACGTGACGAGCGGGTCGACGGCGTTCGGCCGCGACCGCTCCGCCACCGCGACGGCGACGTGCCCGGCCGGCACGAGCGTCATCTCGGGTGGGCACAAGGTTGATCCCTCCTCGAGCGTCGAGGCCCTCTCGGTGATGACCGACGAGGCGAGCGGCGACCGGGCATGGACGGTGAAGGTCCGGGTCCTGCCCTCGCGCGGCGCACGGCGCCTGACCGTCTCGGCCAACTGCCTGAGCACGAAGCCGTAGGCCACGGCAACGGCAACCGCGGAACGGGGCTTTCGGGCAGTGGAGCCAGACGGGATCGAACCGACGACCTCCTGCTTGCAAAGCAGGCGCTCTCCCAGCTGAGCTATGGCCCCGAGGGGTCCGATTGTAGCTCGGAACGTGCGAGGGTTGCAGGGGCCGGCACGGTGTTCATCGCGAACGACCGCAGGACGGACCATCGTTCTGCCGCACGTCACGCACAGGGGGCATGACCCCCATTGCGGCGCCGCGGTCCAGCGCGTCTCCCCGGTTCAGCTCGTCGCCCGCTCCGGCCTCGCAGGACCAGCAGCGGGCGGCGTCGCTGGCGCTCGTCCGGGCACGCTTGCGGCAGGTTCCCGGGCTCGTGGTCACCGAGGAGCGTGGGACGCCCGGCGGGGACTGCCGTCTGCGGATCGACGTGCGCGACACCGGGCTCAGCGGCAGGGAGATCGCGCGGCGGGTCCGGGCGCTGGGCGATGCCACGCTGGACCGCTGCGACGACGACGGCATCGTGGCCGTCTTCGACGCGGGCGAGAGCATCGCCGACCGCGGCTCGCGGCTGCTGTTCGCGCTCGGCCACGCCTGCGCCGCCGACCGCTGAGGCGCTTCAACACAAGGAGGAACGCGAGCGCGCCGTGGCTGAGGCCGAGCGGCGCGCTCGCGGCGTCCTTCGCCCCCCGTCACCGGAGGTGCGTTGCGCGTCGGAACGTTCCCCGATGCCGGCGCGCTTGCCTGTGTCGAGATGGGTGTCGGCCCGGCCGCACCGGCCCTCAACACAACACCGCGCGGCGTGGACGCCTGATCGACCGCCTCAGGGCCGGCCGGCGGGGGCCATCAACCCCTCGTCGTCAGAAGTCGAAGTCCTTGGGGGGCTTCTGCTCGAACCAGAGCCGGTCGTGCTCCGGCGTCTCCTGCAGGAAGTCCGGCGTCTCCTCGAGGACGTCCTCGTCCTCGCCGTCCTCGCCGTCGGCGCT
>JAVEEB010000019.1 GCA_030840665.1 Frankiaceae bacterium
AATGACTGAACTCGTTCCACGAGCCCTGGAAGCTCAGGATGGTCAACGTGATGAGGGCCGGTCGCGCCATCGGAAGGATGACGGACCAGAAAGTGCGGAAGGCGCCGGCGCCGTCGATCCGGGCCGCCTCCTCTATCGAGACGGGAATGGTGTCGAAGAACTGCTTCATGATGAAGACGCCGGCCGCGTCGATGAGCAGCGGGAGAATCATGGCGCTGTACGTGTCGTAGATCCCCAGCTGCCGGACGATCAGGAACTTCGGGATCAACAGGGCCACCCCGGGCACGGCCATGACCGCGAGCACCGCGTTGAACAGGAATCCCCGGCCCCGAAACTTCAGCCGGGACAGGGCATAACCGGCAAGGCTGTCGAAGAAGACGCGGGACACGGTCACGACGATCGTGACGAACAGGGAGTTGCCGAGCCACCGCAGGATCGGCACGGGTGAGTCGCTACTGAACCCCAGGATGCGCTTCCAGGCCGTCAGGTCGAAGGGGTGCGGGATCGACAGCGGGCTCGCGGCCGCCTGCGGATCATCCTTGAACGACGCCAGGATCTCGATGAAGAAGGGATACAGGTAGAACACGGCGAAGAGCACGAGGACCACATAGGCCGCGATCCGTTTCGGGCTCCAACCGGACCGGCGTCGCCGAGCCGTCCGCGTGCGCGCGACGGGCGCGACCTCCGCCGCGGTCGCCGCGCCCACCGAGGTGCTGGCCATCACTTGTCCTCAGCGCGCGTCGGGGCCATCACGGCCAGCTCGGGCCCGCGCTGGTCAGGTGGGGCGCTCGCGACGAGCCGGCGGGACCGGCGTGGCACGCGGTCCTCACGCATGAGCCGCCGCTGGATGGCGGTGAGCACGACAATGATGAGGAACACGATGAACGCCATGGCCGCACCCGATCCGTACTTCAGGGATGTGAAACTCTGGCTGTACGACAGGAATGCCGGCGTCATCGTCGTGTTTGCCGGCGCCCCCTTGCCCATCACATAGATCTGGTCGAACACCTGCCACGTGCCGATGACGCCGAGCGTGACGACGAGAAAAATGACCGGGCGGAGCATCGGGATGGTGACGAGCCGCAGCTTCTGCCAGCGCGTGACCCCGTCGAGCGAAGCCGCCTCGTCCACCTCCACCGGCAGGTCCTGCAGCGCCGCCAGGAACAGCAACATGAACGTGCCCGTCGTCGTCCAGACGGCAAGGAAGATGATGACGCACATCGCCACGGACGGGCCGGACAGCCAGTCCCACAAGGTCCTGCCGAAGATGTCCGTCTGCCCCCAGCCCGGGCTGTCATGCATCCCGAACCAGCCGAACACCAGGTGCAGCAGCCCCCGGGAATCACTGAACCACTGCGGTCCGGTGATACCGACCTTGGCGAGCAGTCCGTTGACCGCGCCGGTGTTGGAGAAGAGAAAGAGAAAGACGGTCGAGATCGCGATCGAGCTGGTGACCGACGGAAAGTAGAAGGCGGTACGGAAGAATCCTTTGCCCTTCAGCAGCTTCTGGTTGACGACGAGCGCAAGGAGAAGTGCCGTGGCGGTCTGCAGGGGCACCACGAGAAGCACGTAGTAGAACGTGTTGCCTATCGACTGCATGAAGTTGCGCCGTGTCAGGCCTTCAGTGGTGAACAGCGACGTGAAGTTCTTCGCGCCGACGAACTGCGCGTGGCCACCGGTGAACGGCGAGCCGTTGCCGTTCCAGTTGGTCATGCTGACGTACAGCGCCATCAGGACGGGGACGAAGAGAAACAGGCCCAGAATGAGAATCATCGGCGCGGTGAATATCCATCCCGCCACGCCGTCCCGGCCGTGGATGTTGCGGCGTTTCTTCTTCGCCATCGGATCTCCCCTGCGTGGCGCACTGGGCGGGCCCTTGGTGGTGGGGCACGCCGCCGGGCGGGCGGCGTGCCCCGTCAGTCAATCCGTAGTGCTCAGCCGCCAGCGAGGGCCGCGTCGCCGTCCTTCTGCAGTTGCACGAGCATCGCCTTCGGGTCCCCGCCCTTGCCGAGGGTCGCGAGCTTGGAGTTGAAGGCTGCCATCACGGGGTCGAAGCCGGCCAGGTTGACCGGGCCCTGCCCGTACGCCCCGCCCTTCGCGAACGCGGCGTCCTTGGGGTAGAGCGTCGCGAACTTGGCGGCGCCCGCTGTGGTCGACGGCATCACGCCGAAAGCCTTCGTGAACGCGAGCTGCTGGTCAAGGCTGGTGAGGAACTTGACGAGGTCGACGGCCTGCGCCTGGTTCGGGCTCTTGGCCGCGATTCCCCAGCAATTGCTGAAGAGCAGCGTCCCCTTGCCCTTCGGGCCGGCCGGAAGTTCGACCACCTTGGCGTTGATCTTCGGGTAGTCCTTGGTGAGCGCACCCCGGATCCAGTTGCCCTCGATCGTCATCGCGCCGATGCCCTTACCGAACGCCTCACCACCCCAACCCGCGGCCGGGCTGGTGTCGGTGTTGAACTTCAGCGTCCCGGCTTTCATCATCTTCTGGACCTCCTGGAGGCCCGCCAGATTCTCGGGGGTGTCGGCCGTCACCTTCGTGCCGTCCGCGGACACCACCCAACCGCCGGCCTGCTTCATGAAGGCTCCGGAACGGTTGATGTCGTTGCCGATCACGAGCCCGGTCACGGACCCGGACGTCAGCTTCTTCGCCACTGTTTCCAACCCGGCCCAGTCGGTCGGGATGTCAGCGTCGGTCAGGCCCGCCTTGGTCCAGAGGTCCTGATTGATGATGAGCGCGAGCGTGGAGTAGTCCTTGGGCGCGCACTGCAGCTTGCCTCCGCTGGTGAACGCCTGCACGAGGTTGGGAAGAAAGTCGCCCGCGTTGATCTGGTCGCCGTAAGCGAAGAGGTCGCCGGCCTTCGCGAAGTCGCCGATGCGCGAGGCGTCCGTGTAGAACACGTCCGGCGGGGTGCCGCCGGCGAATCCCTGACCGAGCTGCTGACCCAGGTCGGCCGCCGCGATCACTTCGACCGTGCTGCCCGTCTTCGCCGACCACGCCGCCGTTGCCGCCTTGACGGCGTCGGTCTCGGCGGCTCCCGAACTGCCGATCATCACCTGCAGTTTCACCTTGGGCAGCGGCGTGGACGTGTCCGAAGCCGATGACGACGACGACGACGTTGCTCCCGTCGAGTCGGTGGCGGAACTCTGAGATGCGCCCGCCGTAGCACTGGAGGAACTCCCCCCGCTGCAGCCCGAGAGCGCCAGTGCGCCGGCCGCGCAGACGGCGATTGCCGTCTTGCCCCGCGATCGATTCCATCGTGACGTCATTGTGCTGCCTCCTGGATTATGTGAACGGGGGAAGGATTTCGGATGCGATGCCAGTCACCGTTTCCTCGATTTCCGGGTGGAGCTGGCGCGTTGAACGACGATTGGTTGCAGGACCTGACCGCCGGGAGCGGGTGATCCGTGCCTGCCGTGATGGGCAATGAGATCGAGCATCGAGTCGGCGATGTCCGCCAACGGTTGGCGAAGGCTCGTGATGGCGAACGACTCGGCGACGTCCGTGTCGTCGAACCCGACGAGACCGACGTCGGACCCGACGGCGATCCCCAGGTCCCGCAACGCGGTCCAGGCGCCGAGGGCCAGCGTGTCCGAGGCGCAGATGAGCGCCCCTCCCCCTCTGAGCGATTCGAGCAGCGGGGCGGCCGCGGCGGCGGCCGCGTGAACGTCCTGCGGAGACGAGGCTTGCAGGCCCGCATCGAAAGCGGCGGATTCCCCCGCCGCGGCCAGCCAGCCGGCGCGGCGGTCATCGCCGACGGGGGAACCTTCAGGCCAGCCGAGGAATCCGACCCGGTCGTAGCCCTGGGCGAACAGGTGGCGCACCCCGGCACCAACACCGGAAAAACCGTCGACATCCACCCACGAGGTGAACGATGGGTCGTCCCACACCCGCCCGAAGGACACGAACGGCACGCCGTTTGCGAGCAGCCAACCGGGCCGTGGGTCGGCGTGACGAGTGCTGGTGAGAACGAACCCGTCCACCATCTGCACGGCCAGCAGGTGCTCGTACTCAGCGATCGGGTCTTCGTGTGAATCCACCGCGAACGTCACGATGTGGAAGTCATGTCGGCGGGCCGAAACAGTCAGCTCCACCAGGAACGCATCGAGAATGTTGCCGAGGCGGCGTTCACCGACCGCGTTGACCTGGAAGCCCAGGGCGTCCGCCTTACGCCGCCGCAGCGATTGCGCGGCCCGGTTCGGCTTGAAGCCCAACCGCTCGATCTCACGGGCCACCAACGCAAGCGTCTGCGGGGCGACGCGGTGCGGATTGTTGATCACGTTGCTGACTGTCTGGCGAGACACCCCGGCAGCGAGTGCGACGTCCACGAGGGTGGCCAACTCCGCACTCTCCCTTCCTGGATGTCACCACTTGTGCGAACCGATTTGATCGTTCATATTCCAATACAGCAAGATGATTGGCTTACGGAGTGCGAGCTGTCAACAGTCGTATGCCGGATCGTTATCAGAACCGAGAGGGGTGCACTCCTATGCACTCGACCGCCGCGGGGCAGCCCTGGCTGCACGAGCTGAGCGTCTGCGTCAACGGCAATGTCACCGCGCTCAGCGATCATTCCGGCCAGATCGACGGCACGGGGGCACAGGGCATCTACGTCGACGACCGTCGCGTCGTGAGCCTGCTGCAGCTGTCGGTGGGCGGGCGCCCAGCCACCTTCGTCGGACACGCCAGCTCCGGCGCGCGTTCCGACTTCTTCGGGTCCGTCCGCCATCTGGGTAACCCGGGCGCCGATCCGACGGTGGAGGTCCACCGGTACCGCCGGGCGGTCGCGACCGGCGTCGTCGAGCAGATCGTCGTCGTCTCACGCGCGGCGTCCGTCGTCGCGGCGGAAATCCTCGTCCACCTGGGCGGCGACGGGGCCGGCATCAGTGCGGTCAAGTCCGGCGACGTCACGGCCGCCCCGTTGCCGGTCAGCACGGACGGCACGTCGCTGACGTGGGGAGACGGTGGTCACACGGTGCACGTGGCCGCCGGCAACTCGGCCGCACACGCGTCCGTCGATCCCGCCGGCGGCCGCGGAACCTTCGCGGTGCAGGTGCGCGTCGCACCAGGGGCCAGCGTCGAGCTGTCGCTCGTCATCACGGTCACGCGCGCCCTCGAGACGGACCTTGACACGGGCCCGGGCTCACCCAGGGTGGATTGGGGTGGCATCAGCGCTCACGCACAGGACTCCGCGTTGGCACCGACGGTCGATGCCGCGCTCGACGACCTGCAGCACCTGTTGATGACGGATCCCGCTGACCCGCGCGACATCTTCGCCGCGGCGGGCACGCCTTGGTACCTCACCCTTTTCGGCCGCGACTCCCTGTGGGCCGCGCGCATGATGCTGCCGTTCGGCACCGACCTCGCCCGCGGCACGCTGCGCGCCCTGGCGCGCCGGCAGGGCACCACCGTCAACCGCGAACGCGCCGAAGACGTCGGCAAGATCCCCCACGAACTGCGGCGCGCCGACCATCGGGACCCGACGACCTCGCTGGCACTGCCCGCGGCCTACTACGGCACGGTCGACGCCACTGCGCTGTGGATCTCCCTCCTGCACGACGCCTGGCGTTGGGGGCTGCCACTGGCCGACGTCAGTGCATTGCTGCCCCATCTCGAGGCCGCGCTGAGCTGGCTGACCGACCGCGCCGTCCCGGATGGCGA
>JAVEEB010000068.1 GCA_030840665.1 Frankiaceae bacterium
ACGCGCGCCAGGTAGAGCTCGACCTCGCGGGTCAGTTGATCCTGGGACCAACCGAGAACGGGCGCCATGAGAGCGGCGGCGACCGGCGCGGCGGTCACACCGCGATCGAACGTCTCGATCGAGATCCTGGTACGGCGGGTCAGCACGTCCTCGAGATGCCGGGCCCCCTCGTGCGACGCGGCGTACACGACCTCAGCGCGCAGGTAGTCGTCGCAACCCGCGAGCCGTTCGCCCAGCGATGCGTCGGCCGCGATGAGTTCAAGGACTTCGTGTACGAAAGTTCCGTGCCTGCGCAGCAGGTGTTCGATGCCCGCGAGCGGCAGGCCGTGCGCCGCTGCCAACTCATGCCGGTCGTGCCACAGCGTTGCGAAATCCTCAGCACCGACAAGGGGCACGCGGTGGGTGCGGCATCTCGGGCTCGAGCCAGGTCGCTGCGCCACGACCGCGTCGACGGCGTCCTTCGCCATGACCCGGTACGTCGTGTACTTGCCGCCCGCGACAACCACGAGACCGGGCGCGGGTGAGGCCACCGTGTGCTCCCGGGACAACTTCGATGTGCGCTCCGATTCGCCGGACAGCAACGGCCGCAACCCGGCGTACACGCCCTGCACGTCGTCGCGTGTCAGTGGTGTGCGCAGGACGCGATTCACGTGCTCCAGCAGGTAGTCGATGTCGGTGCGCGATGCCGCCGGGTGCGTCTTGTCGAGCGTCCACTCGGTGTCCGTCGTCCCGATGATCCAGTGCCGGCCCCATGGGATCACGAACAGGACGCTCTCCTCGGTGCGCAGGATGAGCCCGGTCCGCGAGTCGATGCGATCTTTCGGTACGACGAGATGCACGCCCTTGGACGCCCGCACGTGGATCTGGCCGCGGTCGCCGGCGAGCGCCTGTGTGTCGTCGGTCCACACGCCGGTCGCATTGACGACGTGCTCCGCGCCCACCTCGAACTCGTTGCCCGACTCGATATCTCGCACTTTCACGCCGGTCACCCGCTCACCGTCACGGAGGAATGCGACGACGCGCGCCCCGCTGATGACGTCCGCGCCGTGCGAGGCGGCGGTCCGGACGAGGGCCATGGTGTGCCGGGCATCGTCGACCTGCCCGTCGTAGTAGGTGACCGCGCCGACGAGGGCCTGGCGGCGCAGGGAGGGCACGAGGCGGAGCGCCCCGCGGCGTGACAGGTGGCGGTGCCGGGGGAGGCCGCGCCCGTTGCGTGCCGACAAGCCCATCGTGTCGTACAAGACGAGTCCTGCGCCGACGTAGAGTCGTTCCCACCCTCGATGCGTGAGTGGGTACAGGAATTTCACGGGTTGTACGAGGTGCGGCGCGAGACGCCGGATCAGCAACGACCGCTCGCGCAGGGCCTCGCGAACGAGGCGGAAGTTGAGCATCTCCAGGTACCGCAAGCCGCCATGGATCAGCTTGCTGGACCGGCTCGAGGTGCCGGCCGCCCAGTCCCGCGCTTCGAACAACGCGACGGTCAACCCGCGCGTCACGGCGTCGAGCGCCACACCGGCACCCACTACGCCGCCGCCGATGACGACAACGTCACAATGGCCGCCCGCGACTCGAGAGAGGGCGGTCGCACGAGCCGCTGGGGACAACGCGGCCGCACGCGCACCTTCATTGGGCGACTCTGTGCGGTCCACGTTGCCATCATCCATGCCGCTCGTTCCCAAGCCGGGCTAACGGGCGGCCAGCAGCAGTGATTGGCTAGTCAACTGGGGGTGCAGGCTCGACAGTCGTCCAACCGCCGCCCAGGGGATCTGGCGCCTGGGGTTGCGGTGCCTCGGTTTGCGGTGTCGGGGGTCGGGCCGGCAGGGGCTCGCCAAAGAATCCGAGCGTCTCTGCAGTCGGGCTCGTACTAGCGGGCCTGGCCGGGGCGACATGCGCCAGCTGCTCCACTGCGGGGGCGACAGCTTGCGCTGGCGCGTATCCCATCACGGCGGCGGCGGCCTGCTGATGCGCGGCTGCGGCTGCGAGGTGACGGTCCGCGATGGACGCTCGCATCACTGCCACCCAAGCCGGCGAGA
This sequence comes from Frankiaceae bacterium, assembly GCA_030840665.1. GTDB lineage: Bacteria > Actinomycetota > Actinomycetes > JAVEEB01 > JAVEEB01 > JAVEEB01. The sequence goes on from JAVEEB010000068.1 coordinate 2,034, forward strand.
CGTCCTTCAGGACAACGCTCGCGTTCTTCGTGAGACGCCCTTGGATGAAGTTCTGCTGGCCGACAAGGATGGCCAGGCCGCCGAAGCAGCAGATGAGCGCCGGCCAAATAGCGAGCTGCGTGTGTGCGGCAAATCCGATCGCCGCAAAAACAGTCGTGCCGCCGACAAGGCCGGCGACCGTGATGAGGACCCGCCGCCAGTGGTCGCGAATAACCTCGCGGCTCACCGGCAACTGCAGGGTCACCTCGCTATGACGCGATGCGAGAACGCCGACGAACAAAAGTCCAAGGAGCGCGTACGACGATGCGGGCCGGTACTTGAACCGCACCGGACGAAGTTTTTGCGACTTCCCACCCGTCTTGATACACACGGGCGGTAACGGTCCCGATAGTTCTGCCAAGCTCATTTCGACGTCCATGATTCGCCCACCCTCGGTCATGACATAACGCGACAAGCGTCGGCACGCTCTGGTTGCAAGTTGAGCGTCTCTGGTCCTCACGACCGCCAACGAGGAGGCCGGTAGGCCGGTTAGTTGAGCCGTGACCGCGACATGCGCGCCAGGCGTTCCGCCTCAGCGGCCGCCGCGGGGTCGGTCAGAGCGACGGCCTCGGCGAAGACATCGAGTTCATCGGCCGCCCGGATGAACTCACCGACGCGCATTAGTGCCTCGCCGTGTTCACGGCGCAACGCGAGCGGGTGGTGCGGCAACAGCAAGCTGAGCTCGACGGCCCACAACGACGTGCGGGAGCCTTCCACCGACAAGGCATCCCGCGAGGCGCCCGCACGGATGTTGGTGAGGATCCGCTGCAAAATCTCAACGGGGGTTGCCGGTTCGAGGTGTCCGGGGTGCAGCGGGACGCCGGCGGCATCTTCGACCAGCATTGCGATGTCGTCCGCGTCGACGGGGGCGCCGCCATTGAAGGGATCCACGACGACGGCAACACCCGGCTCCCCGACGCCGACGAGGAAGTGCCCGGGGGCCCCAATCCCGTACGCCGGAATGCCCGCGCGTCGTGCGACTTCCAGCCAGACGACGGACAGGAGGATGGGCAACCCGCGCCGCCGCCGCATCACCTCGTGCAGCAACGATGACCGCAGCTCCCGATAGTCCGACGGCTGACCCGC
>JAVEEB010000085.1 GCA_030840665.1 Frankiaceae bacterium
GTGCAACGCTGGTCGTGGGTGCAACGCTGTCCGGCGCCTCAACGCTGTCCGGTGGTGCCCCGGTGGGCTCTGGTGGCCCGTTCGGCCGCAGACGGTGTCGGGCGTGAGCCGTAGACTGAGCGGATCATGTCGACCCTTTTCGACGAGTTCTCGTTGCCAGAGCCGCCCGCCACCGACGACGAGATCTCCGGGTCGCGCCGACCGGTGCTGACGATCGACGCCGACGCTCTGCTCGCCGCCCTCAACACGCAGCAGCGTGCCGCGGTCGTCCACGAGGGCGGGCCTCTGCTGGTCATCGCGGGGGCCGGCTCCGGCAAGACGCGGGTCCTCACCGCGCGCATCGCCTACCTCCTTGCCGCGCGCAAGGTGCACCACGGGTCGATCCTGGCGATCACGTTCACCAACAAGGCCGCCGGCGAGATGAAGGAACGCGTCGCCGCCATGGTCGGCCCGCGAGCGAAGACGATGTGGGTGTCCACGTTCCACTCGTCGTGCGTCCGCATCCTGCGCGAGCAAGCGGTGAAGGTCGGCTTCAAGTCGACGTTCTCGATCTACGACCAGGGCGACTCGCACCGGCTGATGACGCTCGTCTGTCGCGACCTCGACCTCGACCCCAAGCGGTTTCCGCCCCGCCAGCTGTCCAACCAGGTCTCCAACCTGAAGAACGAGCTGATCGACGCCGAAGACTTCGCGGCGAAGGCGTCGAACGTGCATGAGCGCACGATCGCGGAGGCCTACACGCTGTATCAACGCCGGCTGCGCGAGGCGAACGCCTTCGACTTCGACGACCTGATCATGACGACCGTCAACATCCTGCAGGCGTTTCCAGACATCGCCGAGCACTACCGCCGCCGCTTCCGCCACGTGCTCGTCGATGAATACCAGGACACCAACCACGCGCAGTACGTGTTGATCCGCGAACTCGTGGGACGTGAGGCACCGCGCACCGCGGACGGCGAGCTCGTGCGCTCCGGTCCCGTCGTGCCGCCGGCCGAGCTCTGCGTCGTCGGCGATGCGGATCAGGCGATCTACGCATTCCGCGGTGCGACCATCCGCAACATCGTCGAGTTCGAACGCGATTATCCGAACGCAGCAACGATTCTTCTCGAACAGAACTACCGCTCGACGCAGACGATCCTGTCCGCCGCGAATGGCGTGATCGCTCGCAACCCCGACCGTCGCCCGAAGAACTTGTGGTCGGAGGCGGGCAACGGCGAAAAGATCATTGCGTACGTCGCGGACGACGAGCACGCGGAGGCGCAGTTCGTCGCCGATGAAGTCGATGCACTCTGCGACAGGAAGGAGGCGCGGCCGTGTGACGTCGCCGTCTTCTATCGCACCAACGCGCAATCGCGTGTCTTCGAAGAAGTGTTCATCCGCGTCGGGTTGCCGTACAAGGTCGTTGGCGGCGTGCGTTTCTACGAGCGCCGTGAGGTGCGCGACCTGCTCGCGTACCTGCGTGCGCTCGTCAATCCGGACGACACCGTGTCGATGCGCCGCATCCTCAACACCCCCAAACGCGGCATCGGTGAACGCGCCGAGGCGTGCATCGAAGCGCTTGCTCAACGCGACCGCACGACGTTCAACGCCGCGCTGCACCGCGCGCTCGACGCGCCGGGCATCGCTTCGCGTTCGGCCAACGCCATCAACGAGTTTATTCAGATGATGGACGAACTCGGCGCGCTTGCGGCCGCGGGCGCCCCGCCGTCGGCCGTCATGGAAGAGGTCCTAAGCCGCAGCGGCTACCTTGCGGAGCTCGAGGCCAGTGACGACACCCAGGACGAAGGCCGCATCGAAAACCTGCAGGAGCTTGTCGCGGTTGCGCAGGAGTTCGAAAGCAGTAACCCAGAGGGCACTCTAGGTAGTTTTCTCGAACAGGTCGCACTTGTTGCTGACGCGGACCAGATACCCGTGGAAGATGGAGGTGAGGGTGTCGTCACACTGATGACACTGCACACGGCCAAGGGCCTCGAATTCCCGGTTGTGTTTCTCACAGGATTGGAAGACGGCGTCTTCCCGCACTTGCGGTCACTCGCCGACCCGAAAGAACTCGAAGAAGAACGTCGCCTCGCGTACGTCGGCATCACGCGGGCACGGCAACGGCTCTACCTCTCGAGGGCGCTCGTGCGCTCCTCGTGGGGCGCTCCTTCGTACAACCCCGCCTCGCGCTTCTTGGATGAGATCCCGACGGATCTCCTCGATTGGCGCCGCAAAGAACCGGAGCGTCACACCGTGCAAGCTCGCAGCCACCCGGCATCCCCCTTTGGTCAGCGCACCGTCCGCCCGACGCTCCAGGTTTCCGCGGGTGACCGCGTCAACCACGACACGTTCGGTCTCGGCACCGTCACCGCCACCCGTGGCGAGGGCGAGCAGATCCAGGCGGGAGTCGACTTCGGCGGCGAGACCGGTGAAAAGTGGCTGCTGCTCCGCTACGCGCCGATCGAGAAGCTCTGACCAACCACTCTGGCGAGCGCGCCGGGGGCGCGCCGCCAACCGGATGACCGCCGGCCGGGGCGTGCCGCTCAGTTGACCCGCAGCACCAGCAGGGCCGTGTCGTCGTCCGCCGTCATGTCGGCGTGCATCCCGGCCACGAGGCGGTCGCTGAGGCGTTCCAGGTCCGCGTCCGGCCGAGCCGACATCGCGCGCAATGCGTCCAGGCCCTCGCCGATCGATCGCTCGCGGCTCTCGATCAGCCCGTCGGTGAACAAGAGCAACGTCGCCCCCTGGAGCAGCTGGACCGTCGTCGCGGGGAAGTCGCCGCCACCCTCGGCGCCCACGCCGAGCGGGGCGCCAGGCTCCACCTCGAGGTACCACGGCTCGTGCCGAGGGCTGAGCAGCAGAGGCGCCGGGTGCCCGGCCGAGGCAAAGATCAGCTCCGAGGTCGCCGGGTCGAAGATGCCGTAGGCGCACGTCACGATCTGCGTGTCGGACAGGGTGCTGACGACGCCGTCGAGGATCCGCAGCACCTCGGCCGGATCGCTGCCGGTCGCTGCCACGCCCCGCAGGGCCGCGCGCACCTGACCCATGAGGGCAGCTGCCGCGAGGCCGTGCCCCATGACGTCGCCCACCGTGATGCCGATGCGGCCGTCGGGAAGCGGGATGGCGTCGTACCAGTCGCCGCCGACCTGGGCGCCGGCCGCTCCGGCGATGTAGCGGGTGGCGATCGTCAAGCCGGGAACGGTGATCGAGATCTGCGGAAGGAGGCTGTGCTGCAGCGTGAGGGCGGCGCGGCGCTCCCGTTCGTACGTGACGGCGTTGTCGATGGCCAGCGCGGCGCGCGAAGCGAGCTGCCCGAGCATCGCCTGTTGCTCCGCATCGAACGTTTCCTCCCGGTCGCGGCCGAACGTGACGGCCCCCACCACGCGCCCA
>JAVEEB010000104.1 GCA_030840665.1 Frankiaceae bacterium
TCGTCGAGCTGCTCGTCGTCATCGCGATCCTCGGCGTCCTCGCGGGCGTCGTCGTATTCTCCGTGTCCGGCATCACGAACAACAGCCAGACGAGCGCCTGTAAGACAGAGGCAGCTGTCGTGCGTACGGCTGTTGAGTCCTTCCGTGCCAACACGGGTGCCTACCCCGCCAACCCCGGTGCGATGGTCACCGGATACCTGGCTAGCCTCCCAACGCTCGTGACGTACGCCGCAGGCCCGACGTACACCTGGACTGGTGGCGTGACGGGTACGTGCGGCAGCATCACCGGCATCGGTAACCCGTAACACTTCAATTCGGCGAGGGACCCGGTGACCGCACTCGCGGTCGCCGGGTCCACCCCATTTGTGCGTCCTGCAGCACTGGGTAGGCCCGCCCTTGATACCACCGGTATTGGCAGCCATAGGGCCGTTGAACACTGTGGCCAGGTCCTTCACGTTCCAGACGGAGAAGCCAGCTATGCATCGACCGGCGAGCCGTCACAACGCGGGCTTCACACTCATCGAGTTGCTCGTCGTGGTCGCGCTGCTCGGAGTGCTCGCAGGAATCGTGGTCTTCTCCGTCTCCGGGGTCACGAACAGCGCGCAGCGGAACGCCTGCCTCATGGAGGCCAACAACATGCGGACAGCAGTCGAGGTGTTCCGCCAGCAGCTCGGTTTCTACCCGTCGAACCAGAGCCAGCTGACGCCGTCCATGTCAGTGCCCGCAAAGCTTGTGACCATCACGGGCACAACCCCGCCCGGATACGTGTGGACGCCAGGCACCGGAAATGTGTGTGCCAACCTCACGCCGGCCATCTCGCCGTAGGCTAAGCGGGGCGCGAGACCTCGCCGGGAAACAGGCTGATGCCCTGCGCGGCCTGCTGGGTGATGGTCCCCTTCGACACCAGGTCCGTGAGTGACATCTCCAGCGTCTGCATGCCCTCGCGCGTGGACGTGGTGATGACGTTACGGATTTGCCGGGACTTTCCTTCACGGATCAGGTTGCGCACCGGTGAGTTCGCAAGCAGCACTTCGTACGCTGCAATGCGGCCACCGTCGACGCGCGGCACCAGCCGCTGGTAGATGACGGCCTGCAGGGCGCTGGAGAGCTGAATCTTGATCTGCGCCTGCTGGTCACCCGGGAAGACGTCGACGATCCGGTCGATCGCCTGTGAGGTGTCGTTGGTGTGCAGGGTCGCGAAGACGAGGTGACCGGTCTCCGCAATCGTGAGCGCCGTCTTGATGGTCTCGAGGTCGCGCATCTCGCCCACCAGGAGAACGTCGGGGTCCTCTCGCAGCGCGGACCGCAAGGCCCGCGGGAAGGACTCCGTGTCCTCACCGACTTCGCGCTGGTTCACGGCCGACATCTTGTGTCGGTGCACGTATTCGATCGGGTCTTCGATCGTGAGGATGTGGCAGGCCCGGTTGGTGTTGATCCAGTCGATCATCGCCGCGAGGGTTGTCGACTTGCCTGAGCCCGTGGGGCCCGTAACGAGGACCAGCCCGTGCGGCAAGGTGACCAGGTGGCGGCAGGCCTCGGGAAGGTCGATCGCATCGAAATCAGGGAGCTCGTAGGGGATCATCCGCAGGGAGATCGCGACCGAGCCGCGCTGGTTGAATCCGTTGACGCGAAAGCGCGCTTCGTCCCGCCACGTGAACGACAGGTCGACCTCGCTCTGTTCGGCGAACTCGGCGGCCTTCTTCGGGTTCAGGATCTCCGCCAGCAGGCGCTTGGTGTCATCCGGCGTCAGTCTCGCCTGCTCGGAAATCGGCAGGATCAGCCCGTCGACGCGCATCAGCGGCGGGGCGCCCGGTGTCAGCAGGAGGTCGGAGCCTTTGGCGTCCCACAGGGCCGACAAGTAGACGTCGAGCGGCGCGCTGTTGCCGTGATCCATGGGACAAGCCTCCGCGAGATGACCGAGCGCCGTTCGGGTGTCTCCTTGTTATCGGCCGAAGCGCCGGTTACTAGAGTCGGGGGCCGCCACTAGATACGCCATTCGTGCGCCTGCGTGGCCGGTGGGCGGACGTCCCCAGGAACGGCGACGGGTCAGTGGCGCGTTGGACGGGCACCTTCCATTCGCGGCGAGAAGCCCGCGACTCCTAAGGTGGACCACGTGAAGCTCGTCGACTGGAAGTTCGCCGTCACCGTCGGCCACAGGCTCGTGCGCCCCGGGCCGGTGACCACCCGCCACGACGCCCGCGCGGTCGTCGAGCAGCTGCGGAGCCTCGCCATCGATGCCGACCAGGTCGTCCGCGACTTCACCGGGCTCGACGCCGGCGACGCCGAGCCGGTGCGTGTCGTGGATCGCCGGCGCTGGATCACCGCGAACGTGGACGGCTTCCGCTTCCTGCTGGAGCCCCTGCTCGACAAGCTGGCGGAACGCCGACCGCCGGGCGTCATGACGGTCAGCCTCGGCCCGATGGTCACCGGCGCGCAGATCGGCATGATCCTTGCCTACCTTTCCCAGCGGGTCCTGGGCCAGTACGAGATCTTCCTGCCCCCCGGCCAGGGCGCCGGCCGCCTGACCCTCGTCGCCCCGAACATCGTCGAGATCGAACGGGAGCTGGGCGTCGACCCCCGCGACTTCCGCCTCTGGGTGTGCCTGCACGAGGCGGCCCACCGGGTGCAGTTCTCCGCCAACCCGTGGCTGCGCGAGCACCTCCGCAGCGAGATCGACGAGTTCCTCGCGGCGACGGATCTCGACCCCGCCGCCATGCTCAAGCGGCTGAGGAGTGTCGCCGGCGTGGTGGGCGATTCCCTGCGCGGCAACGGCGAGGCGAGCATCGCCGACGCCGTCCAGACGCCCGAGCAGAAGCGCATCCTCGAGCGTGTCACCGCCGTGATGAGCCTGCTCGAGGGTCACGGCGAGTACGTCATGAACAACGTCGACGCCTCCGTGGTGCCGTCGAGCGCCGAGATCCACCGCAAGTTCGACGCACGCCGGCACCAGGCCCGCTCCGCCGACCGCGTCATCCGCCAGCTGTTCGGCCTCGACATGAAGATGCGCCAGTACGCCGAAGGCAGCGTCTTCGTGGCCGCCGTCGTCGAACGGGTCGGGATGGCCGAGTTCAACCACATCTGGGAAGGGCCGCACACGCTGCCGACCCGCGCCGAGATCACTGACCCGGAGGCGTGGATCCGCCGCGTCCTCGGGGCCGACCGCCTCACCACCTAGTGCGCCCCGATCCGGCCGTCGCGGCGACCAGGCGAGCGGTCCGTGAGGCCCTGTCGTCGGTGGCTCCCGGGGACGTCATCGTGGCCTGCTCCGGTGGCGCCGATTCCCTGGCCCTCCTGGGCGCCGCCGCTCATTGCCGCGATCGCCGGGTCCTGGCCGTCACCGTCGACCACGGGCTCCAGCGAGGCTCGGCGGACCAGGCGATGAACGTCGTACAACAGGCACAGGCTCTGGGCTTGTACGCCGAGATCGTGCGCGTCACCGTCGGCGACAACGGCGGTCCGGAGGGCGCAGCCCGAACAGCCCGCTATGCAGCCCTCGACGAGGCCGCCGATCGCCACGAAGCGGCCGCGGTCCTGCTCGGGCACACGCTCGACGACCAGGCCGAAACCGTGCTCCTCGGCCTCGCCCGCGGGAGCGGCGGCCGATCCCTCGCGGGGATGGCGGCCGTCAACGGGCGTTACGTGCGGCCCTTCCTCGGCATCGACCGGGCAACGACGGCGAAGGCCTGCGCCGCGCAGGGGCTGCACCCGTGGGACGACCCCCACAACGCCGACCCGTCGTACACGAGAGTTCGTGTCCGCACGCACGCGCTGCCCGCACTGTCCGACGCACTCGGACCCGGTGTCCCGGAGGCGCTCGCCAGGACGGCGGACCTGCTGCGGGCGGACGCCGACGCCCTCGACCAGTGGGCGGCCGCGGTGACCAGATCCGTCACACACGAGGACGGCGGGATCGACGTGGCTGGGCTGGCGTCGGAGCCGGCGGCCATCCGCACCCGCGTGCTCCGCGCCGCCGCGATCGCGGCCGGCGTGAAGGGCGGCGCGTTGACCGCGGACCACACCCATTCCATGGATGCGCTCATTGTGGACTGGAAGGGCCAGGGGCCCGTGGCCCTCCCCGGGTCGTTCGTCGCCGCCCGCCGGTATGGCACGCTGCGGTTCACGTCCGCCCCAAGACCGACTGCCGATGTCCCCGGCGACGAGGAGACACAGGCGCTGTGTGCCTGATCGACGATCTCGAGTCCGTGTTACTGACCGATGACCAGATCCAGGACAAGCTCCGTGAGGTCGCCAGACGGATCGAGGCGGACTACGCCGGCCGCGACGTCCTGCTCATCGGCGTCCTCAAGGGCGCGATCATGGTGATGGCGGACCTGGCGCGGCACCTCGAAATGCCGGTCAGCATCGATTTCATGGCCGTCTCCTCGTACGGCGCGGGCACCACCAGCTCCGGCGTCGTGCGGATCATGAAGGACCTCGACCGCGACATCGCCGGCAAGCACGTGCTGCTCGTCGAGGACATCGTCGACTCGGGCCTGACCATCAACTGGCTGCTCCGCAATCTGCGCAGCCGTCAGCCGGCCTCGCTCGACGTCTTCGCGCTCCTGCGCAAGCCGGAGGCGCTCAAGGTCGACGTGCCGGTGCGCTACCTCGGCTTCGACATCCCGAGCGAGTTCGTCGTCGGCTACGGGCTCGACTACGCGGAGCGATACCGCAACCTGCGGTGCGTCGGCGTTCTGCGGCCGGAGCTGCACGCCGGCTGACGCCCCTGACGCCTCCCTGACCGCCGACAGCTTCCCAGGCCTGGCCGCACAGTGCCGGGTTCGCCTGCCGGAGGCAATGGCGGGCGCCTGCGTGTACCGTCGTCGCCTAGGCAATGTGTCGCCCGGGCCAGGACCGGGGAGCAGGCCTGGACTGGTCGTCGTACGGCGCCCGGGTCGGTTCGGCAGGAGGGACGGAGCGCTCGCTCCTCGTTGATGGACGTCAAGCGCTACCTTCGAGGCCCTTGGGCCTGGGTTCTCATCGTGCTGGTCATTGGCTGGCTGTTCTACTCCTTCACGGCTGCCGCCGCGGGCTACCAGAACGTCAGGACCGCGCGCATCGTGAACGAGATCGCCAAGGGCAACTTCAAGAGTGCCGAGATCCTGGACAAAGAGCAGGTCATCAAGCTGGTCCTCCCGACCAAGGACAGCACCGGCCACGACAAGATCCAGGCCTCGTACATCAACGGACAGGGTCCGCAACTCGCCGACGCCATCCACGCCAAGTGCCCGGGTGACGACTGCTGGGACGCCGTTGTCAGCCACGGCAACGTCCTCGTGACCTTGCTGCTCAACTTCCTGCCGATCCTCCTGATCATCGGGTTGCTGCTGTTCTTCATGAACCAGATGCAAGGCGGCGGCAACCGCGTCATGCAGTTCGGCAAGTCGAAGGCCAAGCTCGTCACCAAAGAAACGCCGAAGACGACGTTCGCGGACGTCGCCGGCGCGGACGAGGCCATCGAAGAACTGCAGGAAATCAAGGACTTCCTCGAAAATCCGGCCAAGTTCCAGGCGGTCGGCGCCAAGATTCCCAAGGGCGTCCTGTTGTACGGGCCCCCCGGCACCGGCAAGACCCTGCTCGCCCGTGCGGTCGCCGGCGAGGCGGGCGTGCCGTTCTACTCGATCTCCGGCTCTGACTTCGTCGAGATGTTCGTCGGTGTCGGCGCGTCCCGCGTCCGCGACCTGTTCGAGCAGGCCAAGGCCAACGCCCCCGCCATCGTCTTCATCGACGAGATCGACGCCGTGGGCCGTCACCGCGGCGCCGGCATGGGCGGCGGTCACGACGAGCGCGAGCAGACCCTCAACCAGCTGCTCGTCGAGATGGACGG
>JAVEEB010000111.1 GCA_030840665.1 Frankiaceae bacterium
GCAGGATGGCGGCCATGACGAATCGGGCGAAGTACCTCGGCGGCGCGGCCGCGATCCTGGCGGCGATTCTGCTGGCGTTCGTGGTGGCCAAGCTCACGCATTCCGCTTCGCCCCGGCCCGCCGCAAGCGCGTCGACGTCGGACACCCCGTCGGACACTCCGTCCGAGTCGCCCTCGGAGTCGCCGTCCGAATCGCTGACCCCGTCCGCGTCCCCGAGCCCATCCTTGACGCCCACCGCCTCGGCCACGCCGACGGTCTCCGCCTCGCCCACGGTGTCAGCGTCGCCGTCGGTCACTCCGTCCGCGGCGCGGCTGACGGTCGGCCAGTTGGTGAAGCTGCTGCCCGGCTGCAAGAACGTGACGTGCAAGGTCGAGAGCACGATCGTGAGTGACCAATCGGGTACGCCGCTGCGCTTCGTCCTGGTGCAGCTGCCGGCGGCGACGAAGACCGCTGGGGAGTTCGACTACCTGGCAACGCTTTTCGACACCACCAAAGACCAGCTGACGTGGTCGTCGGACAAGTTGACGGGGACAGCGGCGAAGGGCGCGAACGGCGCCGCCGCGCAGGACGCGACCGGCCACGTCGCGTTCACGTTGTACGTCGGCGCCCACTCCAGCGTCTTGTACATGCTCGACCCGGCCGACGGCGTGCACGTGAAGTGGTTCGGCCAGCCGGATGAGGCCGGCCACCTGTCCTACTCCTCGGACACGGGCGGCGCGCACGCGGAAGACCTCGACGGCGACGGGGTGCTGGAAGTCGTGCTGCCGGAGAACGACTACACGCCGAACTACGCCCAAGGCAACACGACGGTCTACCGCTACGCGTGGAACGCGGCCAAGAAGGCGTACGTCGGCAGCGGCTGCACGTACATTCCGGGTGGGTCGAAGACGGGCACCGACTACGACGCGACCGACCCGAAATGCGCCGCCGGCTGACCGACGGCGCGAGTTACGGGTGCGGGAGTTCGACCTTGTGGGACTGGCCGTGCGCGTCCGCGTCGTACTCCACCTGGCAGAACCCGTGGTTGCAGTAGCCGCGCGGGTGCTTCGCCAGGTACTGCTGGTGGTACTCCTCCGCGAAGTACCACGGCCCCGCCTCCGCGAACGGCCGGATCTCGGTCGTGATGCGCCCGTAGCCGCCCTTCGTCAGCGCCGCCTGATAGCGCTCCGCTGACTCCTGCGCGGCCGCCAACTGCTCGTCGGTCGTCGGGAAGATCGCTGTCCGGTACTGCGTCCCGAGGTCGCCGCCCTGCCCGTTGAGCTGGGTCGGGTCGTGGTTCTCCCAGAACGCCTTCAGCAGCGTCTCGAGGTCGGCCTTCGCCGGGTCGTAGACGATCCGCACGGCCTCGGTGTGTCCTGTGCGGCCCGTGCACGTCTCTTCGTACGTCGGGTTCGGCGTCCCGCCCCCCGTGTAGCCGGCGGCGGTCGTGTAGACGCCCGGGATCTGCCAGAAGATCTTCTCGGCGCCCCAGAAACAGCCCATCCCGACGTACAACTCGGCAAGGCCCTCAGGGACCGGACCACCCATCGGCGTGCCGAGCACCAGGTGCGTCCCCGGCGTCATGATCGGCGCGGTGCGGCCCGGCAGGATCTCGCCTGGCGCCATCTCGTTGGTGTCGCGGTGGAAGAACATGCGGCCTCCTGGCTCGGCTGGTCATTCACGCTCAACGACGCCCGCGGATGCCCTGTTCCGGGTGGGTTCTTACGAGGTGGTGACGATCGTCCTCTAGATCAACGCGGGGTCGTCCATCGGCGGGAGAGGCGGCAGCTTGCTGCAGAGCTCCCCGATGACCTGGACGCCGAGCCCGAGGATGGTGGTCAGCTCGGCGTGCTGCGCCTCGGTGGAGGTCGTCTGCGTCTGGTCCGGCGGCGACATGAGGAACGGGCCGAAGTAGTGCACGGACTGGTTCATCGTCGCCTTCGCTTCGTCCGACCAGACGCCAGTGAGACTGACGTTGCGTACGACAAGCAGCGACTGCGGAAGGCAGTGCCCGTACGCCGGGTCGGGTGACTCGGGCACGAGCGCGCCGCGCTTCATGCCGGCCACGTACCAGGCGGGTTCGGCGACGAACTCCGGGTGCCACCACGGCCGGCCCGCCATCAGACGCGTGATCGACAACACGACGTACTCGAAATGCACGTGCAGTGACGTGTCGGCCGTCGTGGCGGTGCTGACAGCAGGCTGGTCGACGAGGTCGCCGACGCTCACGTGCACGAGTTCCTGCGCGAGCGTCGCGTCGAGCTGCACCATCGCCGGCGCGGCTGGTTCGGGGGCCGGCGACGTCGGCTCCACCTGCAGGGACACCTGCTCGTTAACGGCGTCCGCGACGGCGATCTTGGAGAATCTCGACGAACGGAACGAGCGCGCGGGGGCGGCTTCCGACACCGCTGCCCGAAATACGCTGGCCCGGTCGACGGCCGAATCCGCCAATACGAACGCCGACGCCGGCGCGTCCAGGTTGATGCTCTCCCCCGTGTCGGCGGCGACCGTCGGTTGCACTTCGTACCGCGATCTCCGGAGCGTCTTCACCGCCATCTCGTTACTCAGGTCGGGCAACACCGCCGAGAACTCCTGCATCTCCTGCCGGATGCGTCGGCGTTGCGGCAGCTCGGCGATCGTGACCTCGGACAGGGCGCGGATCTTCCAGAGGTCGGGGTTGGCTTCGACCGCGGGGGCCGGCCCCGGGGTTACCGTCTCCTCGCTCGTATGCGTCGAGATCTTCGTGTCGAAGATCTGCCACGCCGGGCTGTCGGGTAGCGCGAAATCCGTTGGCTCACAGCCGAACGGCAGCGTCTCGGGATGCTCGCCGATGTCCTGGCGGACGTCGGAGATCAGTTGCGCGAGGCGAGGGAACGACGCCGCGTCGGGGGCGACGCCGGGCTGTCCCCAACGAGCCATGGTCACGTACGCCGATTTGGCGGTGATGCCACCCAAGGTCGTCGTGGTCACGGGGGTGCCGTCCGCCAGTTTCAGCACCATCGGGCTGTCGTACTGACCCGCGATCCACTCGGACAGCCGCAACTCGTTCGTTACGCCGCCCTGCACGATGCCGTCCGCCAGCGCTTGCCCTGGGTGCAGGGCAAGCGCCAGCGTCGAGTCGTTGTGCGGGTTGTACGCCGCCGTGATGGCCGCGTCGACCTGCTCGGCGTGTTGAGCGAGCTGATCGCTGTTGTCAGTCACGTCGCACCCCGCCGGTCAGTTGACGGGGGCGGGCGTTGCGGCGGGGGTTCCGGCGGGCGTGTCCGACGGCAACGTCACCGTCGTCGGCGCCGGGGTGCTCGCCGCCGGGGTCGTCGCTGCCGGGGTGGCCGCGCCCAGGTTCGGGTCGTCCTTGCCCGGGCTCAGCGGTTGGATCTGGCCGATCCAGCCGACGATCTGCGAACCGAGCATCGTCAGCGTGCCGCCCTTGCCGTTGCTCTGGTAACTCCAGCCGTGGCTCGCGTCGTGCTGGCCGGTGAACTGGCCGCTGGCCTCGGAGTCGTTGTGCTGCACGGAACCGCCGAGTCCGAAGTAGCCGACCGAGCCGCCGTAGGAGTTCGTGCTCGACTCGGACGAACTGGAGGAACTGTCGCTGGCCTGCTGGAACGAGCTGCCCGCGTCGCCCCAGTCGTCGGCCTCGATCGAGACGTTGCGGACGACGAGAAAGCCCTTCGGCACCATGGGCAGGATGCGGTCGGGCGCGTCGATCTGACCGGCGAGAGTGCCGTCGCTGATCGCGCCCTTCTTGTGTCCCGCGAGGTACCAGCCGTCCATGTGGAACAGGTCGCCGAGGAACCAGGGCCGCTCGATGCTGGCGACGAACCACTCGAACGTAACCTTCGCGTGAGCGCTGGCGTCGTGGAACGCCTGATGGCCCGAGTTCTCGCTGTTGGTGCCGTCCTGGTGATGCGTGTCCGTGTGGCCGGCGTTGGCCGATGCGCTGTAGAAGAAGCAGTTGAAGCCAGCGCTCCCGGACGTCGACGACGAGTCGTCGTGGTAGAAGCTGTGGCCGAAACTGTGCTCGTCGCCGCCGCCGCCCGCCTGGTAGGAGTCGGAGCTGGCGGTGATCTGGATGACGCCGAAGTCCTTGTTGTTGTGGTCCCACCACGAGATCGGGTCGATGTACGACCAGGGCGTCTTCTCCGCGATCGCGCCGAGCAACCCGACGCTGAAGTCGTCGTACATCTTGCGTGCCTTGGCGATCAACGCGGCCGCCGCGCTGCCGCCGATGGACTGCAGCGTCGCGATGGCGTCCATGACTTTCTGGCCGCCCATGTCCTTCAAATCGTTGTACGCCTGGTCGACCGCCGTCTGCAGCGAGGAGCTCGTGACGGGCCACGCCTGACCCATGATCGGGTCGGCCATGGCCTGCGAGTACGCAAGGGCGAAGGCGCTCCGCGCGTCGCCGAGGGCTTTCTCGTTGTGGCGGTAGCTGGCGTACAGCGGCGAGAAGCCGGTGAAGTTGCCGTCGGCATCCATCGTGTACAGCGTTTTCTGCGCCGAGTCGATGCGGGCCTTGATATCCGCGCTCGGCTCGGGGATCGGCTCGGCCTGCATCCCGGTGATCGCCGTGAAGTACTCGATGCTGACCGTGCGGTCCGCCCACGACTTGGCGATGCCCTTGTCGGTGACCATGAGCATCTGGTCGACCTTGCTGGCCGTGTTGTACGCGCTGCTCATCGCGAGCTGCATCTTCGGATCGGGCGCTTTCGGCAGCGCGGCGGCCGGAGTGGCAGGAGTGGCAGCAGTGCCCGCCGCCGGCGGCGGGGTAGGCGCCGCGAACTGCCCGTCGTTCTGGACTGCCCCGTAGACGTCGCTCCCGGCGGGTGTCCACGGGAACGCGTACATCTTCGGGTCGATCGGGATGCCGACCGGCAGGTGCATGTAGACCGCGCTGCCCGAAGGTGATCCGTCCGGGTTCGTCAGCTGCGCGGTGACCGCGAGGTGGATCTGGTTGAGCGCGTCGATCAGCGCTTGGCTAATGCCGCCTGTGACAGCGAGTTCTTCGTTTGCGGGCAAGGCCGTACTCCCTTCGAGATGTGCGAACCGCACAATCGACAGAGCGTCGTCCAGATGCCGAAATACATGCGAGCGATGGACAACTCGGGGAGATGTGCGGACGTGGCGCCCGCCATGGGGCGTGCGTAGCCGACGATGGAGTGGAGTTGCGCGGCCGCGAATCAGCGACTGCGCCCTGAGTGCCGAACATGCCTCACGCTGGACCTGCGCGATGAGGGTGTCAACGGCCCGTCAAGCCAGGTCGTCAAGCGAGGTCGTCAGGCCCGGTCGTCAAGCAAGGTCGTCAAGCCAGGTTGGCGACGCGCTCGAAGACGCCGGCCAGCCTCTCGACGTACCGCTCCGGCCGGCAGACGCCGTCGAGCCGCTCCTCATCGAGCGTCAGTGACCGCGCGGCCGCGTGCGCCCGCAACGTCTCCCGGAACGGCACCCCGCCCTCCCACGTCTCCATGGCGGCGGCCTGCGTGATCGCGTACGCGTCCTCGCGCGACAGCCCCATCGCGACCAGCTCGAGCAACACGACCGAGGAGTAGACGAGCCCGCCGGTCGCGTCCAGGTTCGCGCGCATCCGCGCGGCGTCGACGGTCAGTCCGTTGACGAGGCGGGTTGTGAGGTGCAGCAGGTAGTCGGTGCCGATGCCCGCGTCCGGCACCGCGATCCGCTCCGTCGAGGAGTGCGAGATGTCGCGCTCGTGCCACAGCGGGATGCCCTCCATGACAGGCACCATCTGCGCGCGGATGATGCGCGCGACACCGCTGATGCGCTCGCACATGATGGGGTTTCTCTTGTGGGGCATCGCGGAGGAGCCCTTTTGCCCCTTGCCGAACGGCTCGGCGAGCTCGCGCACCTCGGTCCGCTGACCGTGCCGCACCTCGATCGCAATGGCCTCGCATACCGTGGCGATGACGGCGAGCGCGTTGACCCATTCCGACAGCCCGTCGCGGATGACGACCTGCGTCGCCGCGTCTGCGATCTTCAACCCCAGCTT
>JAVEEB010000128.1 GCA_030840665.1 Frankiaceae bacterium
GCGACGCCACTGTCGTCCATGTGCACACCGGGATGCCGACGGGAATTGCCGTTGTCCCGTTGCTCCGCGAGGACCAGCGCGTCGTCATGACCGAGCACGCCAGCTACCTGCAGCGCGTGTTCGTCGATCCGCCGTCGAAGGCCGCGTACGGCGAGGCCGCGAACCGATGCGCGTTCGTCATGGCCGTCTCCGAGGCGCTCGGCCGGGCGATCTCCAGCGCCTACCCCTTCCTCGGCAATCGCGTCGTGACCGTCGCGAACCCCGTGCCGACCGCCAGCATCCCCCGGCGCGCCGAACAGACGGAGCAGCTCGACGACTGGCTCGTCGTCTCGAGCCTCATCCCGCGCAAGAACATCGACCGGATCCTGCGCGTGTTCGCGATGTGGCACGCCGACCGGCCGGAGGCGGCCCTCACGATCATCGGCGAAGGCCCGGAACGCGAGTCACTCACTCAGCAGGTGAGCGCCCTGGGCCTCGACAGCGCGGTCACGTTCCTCGGCAACATCCCGCACTCGGACGTACTCCAGCGCTATCACGAATACAGCCTCTTCATGCACCTGTCGTCGCACGAGACATTCGGCGTCGTCCTCGCCGAGGCCGTCGCTGCCGGCCTGTGTGTCGTCAGCGCATCCGGCGCGGCGCAGCGCGAGGTTCTGCGCGAGGCCGTCGTGCTGGACGTTGCCTCGCTCGCCCGGCTCGAAGGCGACGACGAGGACATCATCAAGTCGGTGCGCTCTCTGGAACGGCCTGACCGCGGTGACGACATGGACCTCGCCATCGAGCACATCGACCGGCGGTTCTCCCCAGTCCGCGTCGCCGAGGCCATCGACGCGACCTATCGCGGCCAGCGCCCACCGCGCGCGAGCACGATCCCGTTCCGCATCGTGGTGCTCGCGGATCCGTACAGCCGGAAAGCCCCGCAGATGCTGCGCGCGATCCACACCAGCATGGCGATCGGCGCGATCGTGGTGCTCGTCACGCGGCGCGGCGCGAAGTGGCGGGGCCTGCCGCCGGAGCTGCCCGTCATCGGCGTCAGCGGCTCCATGCGCTGGGCGTACAAGGGCACGCGTGTCGCCATTGCGCTCTTCCGCCTGCCATTGGCCTTGCTGGCCCGCGTGCCCAAGGTCGGCAGGAAAGCCCAACGTGCATTGGCCGCGTACGACGTGGCGGCCGCCAAGGTGCGCCGCCTCGTGGAGGCGGTGCTCAACCACCTCTTCGTGCCGTACCTGCGGGGTCGTTCGGTCCTGCGCCACGTCGATTCGTGGGCCGAGGGCATCGACCTCATCATCGCCGACGGCACGCAGTGGACGCCGGCGGCGTGGCGGTTGTGCAAGCTCAACCCGCAGGTCGATGTCCGGTCGTCGATCAGCTCGCGACAGCTCAAGACCCACGTCGCGGCGACGATGCGCAATAACGTGACGGCGCCGACCGCCGATGGGATCGCAGCCGGCTGACAAGGCCGGGATGACAAAGTCGTAGGGCACGTCTGTGCGCGGCCGGCCAAGCGAGTGCGCGGACCTCTTGAGACGTGCGACGGCAACCGACTTGCCAGCCGAAGCGGGCCGAAGTTAGGCCTTCGGGCCGCCGTCCCCGATGACGGCGCGTGGGATGCCTGCCCACAGCGTGGGGTCGGTGACGCCACGCCCGTCGACGAGCGCGCGCACTCCCGGGACGCGCTCGGGTGAAAGCGTCCTGTACTCGGCGTGGTCCGCCTGCACGATGACGCCGTCCGCCGCCTCACCGAAGTGGAACGGCGTCAGCTTCATCGACGTCAGTTCCTCGTCCGTGTACATCGGGTCCTCGACCAGCGCGATCGCACCGCGCTCCTGCAGCTCAGTCACGACGGGGAAAACGCCGGAGAACGCGGTCTCCTTGACCCCGCCGCGGTAGGAGGCGCCGAGCACGGCGACCCGCAGGCCCGTCAGATCACCGAGGGCGTCGGCGAGCATCCCGACCGCGTACGCCGGCATGGCCGCGTTGGCCGCGCGGGCGGCTAGGACGACCGTCGCGTCGGGGTCGTTGTGCGTGTAGAAGCGCGGGTAGACCGGGATGCAGTGCCCACCGACGGCGATGCCGGGCCGGTGGATGTGGCTGAACGGCTGACTGTTCGACGCGTCGATCACCTTGTGGACGTCGATCCCGACGCTGTCGGCGAAGCGGGCGAACTGGTTGGCCAGGCCGATGTTGACGTCGCGGTAGGTCGTCTCGGCGAGCTTCGCGAGCTCGGCCGCCTCGGCGCTGCCCAGGTCCCAAACGCCGTTGCCGGCGGCGAGGTCGGGTCGGTCGTCGAAGTCGAGCACGGCCTCGTAGAACGCCACGGCCCGCTTCGCACTCTCGTCGTCGACGCCGCCGACGAGCTTGGGGTACTTGCGCAGGTCCTCGAAGACCCGGCCGGTGAAGACGCGCTCCGGGCTGTGACACAAGAAGAAGTCGGTGCCAAGGGTCAGGCCCGAACCCGCCGCAAGCGCGGGACCGAAGCGCTGGCGCGTGGTGTGCACCGGCAGCGTGGTCTCGTAGCTGACGAGCGTGCCGGGCTTGAGGCCCTTCGCGATGTCGACGGTGGCGGCGTCCATCCAGCCGAAGTCGGGAACACCGTCCGCGTCGACGTACAAAGGAACGACCACGACCACAGCCTCGGCGCCCGCGACCGCCGCCGCGGTGTCGCTCGTGGCGATGAGGTGCCCGCTGTCGACGACCTGCTTGAGCAGCTCGGCCAGGTGCGCCTCGCCCGGGAACGGCTCGATGCCCCTGTTGACCAGGTCCACCGTGGAGGGGTTCACGTCCGCACCGACGACGTGGTGACCCTTGGTGGCCATCTGAACGGCCAGCGGCAGACCGATCTTGCCCAGTGCGACGACGCAGATTTCCACGAGCCAACCTTGTCCTCGGGGGTCACGAGGACCCTGGTAGTTCCGGCCCCTAGGCTAGCGTGCGCCGCACGGGCGACGCCGCCCGCCGCAGGTAGGCGAAAAGAGGCAGTCGTGAAGGTACTGAGCGTGGTCGGGGCCCGGCCGCAGTTCGTGAAGCTGGCCCCCGTGGCCGCGGCGCTGGCCGCGTCGGGCGACGAACACGTGATCGTGCACACCGGTCAGCACTACGACGCCGCGATGTCCGACGTGTTCTTCGACGACCTCAAGATCCCCGACCCGGATGTGCACCTGGGGGTCGGGTCCGGCGGGCACGGCGTCCAGACAGGGACGATGCTCGCCGCGATGGACGCCGTCCTGGAGGAGCACAAGCCGGACTGGGTCCTCGTGTACGGCGACACCAACTCGACCATCGCGGGCACGTTGGCCGCCGTGAAGCTCCACTTCCCCGTGGCGCACCTCGAGGCGGGCTTGCGCTCGTTCAACAGGCGGATGCCCGAGGAGCACAACCGCGTGCTCACCGACCACGCGGCGGACCTGCTGCTGGCGCCGACCGAGGTCGCCATGGGCCACCTCGCGCGGGAGGGCCTGGCCGACCGTTCCGTTCTCGTCGGCGACGTGATGACGGACGTGCTGTTCCAGGTGCGGGACGCCGTCCGCGATCAGCCGTCGCGGCTGCCGGCCGACATCGCCGGTGGCGACTACCTGGTCGCCACGATCCACCGCGCGGACAACACCGACGACCCCGACCGGCTGAGGGCGATCGTGGACGCACTGGCCGCGCTGCCGATTCCCGTTGTCCTGCTGGCGCATCCGCGGCTGGTGGCGCGCGCTGAGTCGGCCGGCATCGTGCTCAACTCCGGGTCGATCCGCGCGCTCGAGCCCATGGACTACCCGGGCATGGTTGCCGCGGTTGCGCGCGCCCGCGGTGTCGTCACGGACTCCGGCGGGCTGCAGAAGGAAGCGTTCCTGCTCGGCGTCCCGTGCACCACGATCCGGACCGAGACCGAGTGGACCGAGACGATCACC
>JAVEEB010000129.1 GCA_030840665.1 Frankiaceae bacterium
TTGAATGCTCGGCTCGGTGCACTGCGGCGGGAGCTTCAGTCGGCCCGTTTCCGGGTCCACGGGGATCTGTCCCGGGTCGCTCGTGCAGGAGTATCCGAAACTGCCGGTGCCCGCCTGCCGGGTGACCTCGGCGACGATCCGCTGCCGGGCGGCGCCGAGGTCGTTGGTGTGGTTGAAGCCCTGCAGCACGCTCGTGAGCGTGAGGATCACGAAGATGCCCAGGACCAGGAGCCTGACCAGTCGGCGAGAGGCGATGCGGCGCAGCTCGACGGCAAGGAGGCGGCTCATGACTGGGCTCCGGACTGCTGCGTGACGATGGCGGCGGCGAACCCGCCGGTGTGGGGCGTCAGCGGATCGGTCTCCGAGGTCAGCGCCAGGAAGGCCTCTTCGAGGTCGGCCCGCTCCGCAACGAGCTCGCTCACGTAAAGGCCCTGACTCGCGAGCAGCTTCGTGATCTCCGCGGGATCCCTGGCGCCCGAGATGAACAGGTGGCCGCCGGC
Source organism: Frankiaceae bacterium (assembly GCA_030840665.1). Taxonomy (GTDB): domain Bacteria; phylum Actinomycetota; class Actinomycetes; order JAVEEB01; family JAVEEB01; genus JAVEEB01. The sequence goes on from JAVEEB010000129.1 coordinate 501, forward strand.
GGCCGACACGGCGTACCCCGCTCGGCTGAGCGCGTCCCCGCCCGCCGTCAGGTCGGAGAGCCCGACGCGGACGCGGCCCGTCACACCCACCGAACTCATGACGTCCGCGACGCGCCCGGAGGTGATCGTGCGGCCCCGGCTCACGATGGTCACCGAGTCGCAGACCGCCTGCACCTCGGACAACAGGTGACTGGACAGGAGCACGGTCACGCCTGCCTCGCCGAGCTGCCGGATGAGGTCACGGATCTCGCGGATACCGCCGGGGTCGAGCCCGTTGGTCGGCTCATCGAGGATCAGCAGCTGCGGTTGTTTGAGCAGGGCGCCGGCGATGGCGAGCCGTTGCCGCATGCCGAGGGAGTAGCCCTTGACGCGATCGTCGCCGCGGCCGTGGAGGCCGACGCGGTCCAGTACCTCGTCGACGCGTGTACGGGGGATCCCGCCGACTCCGGCCAGGAGCTCGAGGTTGCGGCGGCCGGAGAAGTTCGCGAAGAACTGCGGGGACTCGACGATCGACCCCACGCGGGACACCACGGTGTGCAACCGCGAGGGCACGGGCTCGTCGAACAGGAGCACGGTGCCGGCGTCGGCCCTGACCAACCCCAGCAGCACGCGAAGCGTCGTCGTCTTCCCCGAGCCGTTCGGGCCGAGGAATCCGTGCACCGCCCCATCGGACGGGTCGACGACGAGGTCGAGCCCGGCGAGCGCTGTGTGCTTGCGCCCGTTCAAGGATCGGTAGGTCTTGCGCAAACCGCGGACGTCGATGACCGTCAAGATGGCCCCCCTCGTGGCGTTCCCGCACCGTACCCCGACTTCTGTTCGGGCGCGTTTCAACGGTGCCCGGTTCGCCCGCGCGTCGCCATCGGGGACGTCACCCAAACGACCCGGACAACTCGTCGCAATTAAATGCGTTGCCAGTCTCGGGGCCTGGCAATACTCTGCTCACATGTTCTCCCTGACGGTTGCCCCCGCGATGTCCACCGACGCCTATGGCGTCGGGGCTGACGCGCGCCGCGCTGCCGTTATTGCCGCCGCTTCGTTTATGACGCCGTGGCATGCCGCAGCCGCTGCCAACGCAGCCGAGGTCTCGGGCCTCCGCGTCGCTACGAAGCACAACCAGCTTTCGGTTCCGCGTTCCTCGCCACCCGCGTAGGAGCACATCGGCTGACACAGGCCGCGGAACCCACTCGGGTTCCGCGGCCTTTGTCGTTTCTGCACTTGTCTGTTCGTCGTATTGAAAGGAGGAGGTTCTGATGCTCACAGCCACATTCGGCTTCGAGCTCCCCACGGGCGCTGACCTGCCGTGCTGGAGCGTCGACCCTGATGTGTTCTTCGCCGAGACGCCGGAAGGGGTGGAGGCAGCCAAGGCCTTGTGCGTTGGGTGCCCGTTCCAGCTGGACTGTCTGACGGGGGCCTTGGAGCGGCGCGAGCCGTGGGGTGTCTGGGGTGGGGAGCTCGTCGTACAAGGGGAGATCGTGGCCCGGAAGCGTCCGCGCGGCCGTCCGCGCAAGGACGCCATCGCCGCGTGACGGCGGGGAAGACGTCGCTCCTGGAGACGTCGTTGACCAGGCCCGGTGGGCGCTACTCGGAAAATCCGGGGAGCAGCCGCCGGGCCTCGTCGCGTACGGCGACGGTCGAGCCCAACTGCGACAGCACGCCGAAGGTGCCGATCGTCACGCGGTGAATGAGGACGTACGACGGCGGCAAATTGAGGCGCCTCGCCAGGCTCGCCGTGGCGCTGCGGGGGTCGGCGATGCGGTTGGCCTCCCCGCGCAGCCAATCGCGGTCGAAGGTGAACTCGTCCAGGGCAAGCGGGGCGATCAGCGGCCCGAGGAAATCGAGAAGGTCCGCGGGGGTGACGACGATGTCGTCACGGATGAAGCCCTCCGCGCGCAGCCCGTCGCGCACGGCCTCGGCGTCACCGTCGAGGGCCAGCCGGCACAGCGTCCCCATCGACCGGGGCAATCCGCCGGGCAGGTGGTTGACGGCACCGAAGTCGAGGACCGCGAGCCGACCGTCGGCGAGGAGCCGGAAGTTGCCGGGGTGTGGGTCCGCGTGCAGCAGGCCGGCGCGGCGGGGGCCGGAGAAGAGGAATCTCGTCAGCGCGAGGCCGGCGCGGTCGCGCTGCGCTTTGGTGCCCTCGAGGATCACGGCGGCGAGGGGTGTGCCCGTCACCCACTCCGTGACCAGCACTCGCTCCGTGCGCTCGACCACGTTCGGGACGGAGATGTCGGCGTCGCCGGCGTACGCGTCCGCAAATGCCTGCTGTGATTCGGCTTCGAGCCGGTAATCGAGCTCTTCGGCAAGCCGTTCACGCAACTCCGCGAGCAGCGGCTTGATGTCGAGCCCCGGGCTCAGCACCGAGAACATGCGTGCGAGCCGGCCGAGCTGCGTGAAGTCGTTGAGCAACGCGGGGCCGGCGCCCGGATACTGCACTTTCACCGCGACGAGCCGCCCGTCAGCCCATTGGGCGCGATGCACCTGCCCGATCGACGCTGCTGCCGTCGGCACGTCGTCGAAGCGCTTGAACAGCGACCGCCAATCCGCACCGAACTCGGCGACGAGCACGCGGTGCACGGTCGCCACGGGCATCGGGGGCGCCGACTCCTGCAGCTTCGTGAGCGCCGCGCGATAGGGAGCCGCCAGCGACTCCGGGAGGGCGGCCTCGATGACGCTCAGCGCCTGGCCGAACTTCATGGCTCCGCCCTTGAGCTGACCGAGCACCTGGAACAGTTGATCCGCCGTACGCCGCTGGACCTCGTCCAGGACGACGTCGGCCGGCGTGCCGCCGAGGCGCTTGCCGAGGCCGATGGTGGCGCGACCCGCGAACCCGATGGGCAGGGTGGCGAGTTTGGCGCTGCGAACCAGGGCGCGACGGGGCAGATCGGACATGTCCCCACTATGGACGCTGACCCCACCTTCGGTCAGCGCACGGGCGGTTCGCGCGGCGGCGGCACGAGAGCGCTAGGCCCCGAGCGCTAGGCCCCGAGCGGCCAGATGCACCCGCACTCGGGATGGGGCGCCCATCCACGGCGGCGCACCCGCCAGTCAGGTGCCGAGATCTCCAGCGTGCCGTTGTGTGTCGCTATCTCGTCGTCTCCGTCGAGCAGCGCCAGGCCTTGCGCCACGGCATGTCCCGCGAGGATCGCAAGCAGGGACACGGGCTGTGGCTGCAGGAGCCGCCGGCTGGCCAGCTGGGCGGCGACGAGGGGCCATTGCTGATCGCGGTCCACCCGGTGCAGGTCCAGGCAGTGCAGGCAGGCACTGACCCCGGCGACGACGAGCGGACCGACCACGCCGATGAGCTCGCGGGCATGCACCGCCAGGACGGGAACGCCATCGGCCATCGCGATGCGTGCGCGCACGGGATCGATGACCGGACCACGCTCCGCGAGGACGCGCAGGTCGGGTGTGGTCGCGTCGTGTGGCGGCAGTGCGGCGCTGGTGCCGCCGGCCTGCGCGACGGCGTCGACCACCGAGTCGACCACCGCGCGCGGTAGCTGCGCTCCGCCCGGCCCGCCCGGGATCGCGTCGTACACGGTCATCTCTTGTGTGGAGGTGGCGGTGACATGGCCAACCCCCGCGGCGGCGAACAGCGCCGCGAGGAGCGGGATGACCCGCGCCTCCCCGTCGATCTCGACCCAGGCGCGCGCCCGCCCGGCCAGCGTCGCCGCCGTGCCGCCGGGTCGGTCGCCGGACAGCGAGAGGGCGGCACGTTCGGGCTCGAGCCGCTCACGGTCGACGAGCGAGATGTCGCGCAGCCGCCGGTCGCCGGCTCCGGCATCTTCGAGCACGCCGGCGCCCGTCAGAGCCGCGAGGAAGTGCGCGGCGCGCTCGCGGCTGACTCCCATCGCCTCGGCCTCGGCGAGGAGAACCGCGCGCGGACGGGTGCCGTCGCAGAGGTCCAGGACGCACTTCAACGCCGGCGTCAGCGCACGGATCACCCACGCGCCGGAGCCGGAGCCGAGCTGCAGGGTGTCCGGGTCTCGCCACACGCGGACGAGCGCGTGCTTGACCTGCGGGCGGTCGGTGAACGTCGAGGAGAGTGCCATGCCGCCAGGCTGGCATCAGCAGGGCCGTCGTGGGACGCGCGTCCACAGCATGGCCGCGTCGTCCACAGAGCCGTTCCTCCGCACCCCTGCCAAGGCACTCGGCCTGCTGGTCGTGCATGGCAAAGGGCGGGGGACCGAAGTCTCCCGCCCTTAGTCACGCAATGTGGTGCTGACTTACCTGGTGCTTTTGTGGGTGGTGCTGCGGTTATGCCTTGCCAAGAATGCGAGCCATCTTTGTGCTGCACACCGGGCATGAGCCCTTCGCCATGCGGCGCCCCGAGTCGCTAGTCGAGACCTCGCCCTCAAAGGACCGCTTCTCACGGCACTTCACGCAGTAGCCCTCGTAGGTGTCGGCCACGGTTGTCCTCCTGTCAGTGACGGCGGCATCAGTCGCCCGCCTGGTCGGCGCCTACGCTACAGGCCTGGGCGCGATGCGCCACTCCCGCCACGCAGGCGTGTCGTGGGCGTCGCTTCCTGAGGTGCCACCAAAGCTCCGCCGGGTGTGTCGCGCTCGCACCCCTGATGGGCCACCTCCCGGACCTCCTGGCGTCGTCACGAGGGGCGCCGGAAGCGAGTCGCGTCGGCAGTGATCCGTCGCTGAACGGCGGCCCTGTCCCGGGTACGTGGACGCGATCAAGGCGCGGACAGTTGCCAGGGGAGCGGTCACTCGCCGTCTGTGGACAACGCGTGTTGTACGACGGGAAATGCTCGTGACCTGCGGGAATGCCACTTTCGGGTCTGTGGAAAAGCACTAGCGTCGGAGCCGTTGCCCGGTGAGATCGACGTGCATGTCTCGGGGTGGGGGTAGCGTCCCCGGGCATGTCGACCCGAGTCCCGCCCGGCGACGAGCAGCCGCTCGTCGAGGTGGTCCGCAGCGCGCGCAGACGCCGGACAGTGTCGGCCTATCGCGACGGGGAACGCACGATCGTGCTCATCCCGGCCCGGATGAGTAAGGCCGAAGAAAATCGCTGGGTGACCGAGATGTTGGCCCGTCTGGCACGCCAAGACGGCCGGGCGAAGCGGTCCGACGCAGACCTGATGGCCCGCGCGAAGGACCTCTCGCGACGGTTTCTGGGGGGTCGGGCCGCTCCCGCGAGCGTTCGCTGGGTCGACAACCAGCGCTCCCGCTGGGGTTCGTGCACGCCCTCGGAGCGCAGCATCCGGTTATCGCGGCGGCTCGACGGGATGCCGGCGTACGTCGTCGACTACGTGCTCTTGCACGAGTTGGCGCACCTCCTCGTGCCGGGCCACGGGGCACCGTTCTGGGCGGAGTTGGCGGCATACCCGCACCTGGAGCGCGCCCGTGGCTACCTGGAAGGTGTCGCGGCCGCCGCCGGCCTCGCCCTCAGCGACGACGACGACAATGCCGGGGACGGTGACAACGCTGGGGACCACAACGACGCTGGCGACGGCGAGATTGCCGGCGACGGCGGAGGCAGCTAGGCGGGCGGTTCGGCCTCGGGGGTCTCAGGACTGCCCGGGTCGCGCGGTGCTGGGCTGTCCCACCCGGGCATTGACTGCGACCAGTCGGCGCCGGTGTCCCACGTCGCCTGGCCCACGCGCTCGGCGAACCCGATCGGGTCGTCGAGGTCGGCGGCGGACGGCAGCAGATCCGGGTGCACCCACAGGCCGTCGCGGCCGTCCATCCCGTGCTGATGTCTGACGGCGCCCCACAACGCGGCCGCGTCGCGCAGCCGGCGTGGACGCAGCTCCAGGCCGACGAGGGTGGCGAACGTCTGCTCGGCCGGGCCGCCCTCGGCGCGGCGGCGCCGCATCGTCTCCCGCAGGGCCGCGCTCGCCGGCAGGTGACCGGCGGCGGCCGCGTCCACCACGTCGTCGACCCACCCCGCCACGAGCGCGAGGTTCGTCTCCAACCGGTCCAGCGCCGCGGTCTGAGCGGGCGTGTCGTGAGGCGCGAACATGCCGCCCGTCAGCGCCTGCTGCATCGCCTCCGGGTCGCTCGGGTCGAGGTCGGCCATCGCCGCTTCCAGGCCGCTCATGTCGATCTGGATGCCCCGGGCATATTCGGCGACGAGGTCGATGACGTGCAGGCGCAGCCACGGGACGTGCGCGAAGAGGCGTTGGTGCGCGGCCTCGCGGAGCGCGACGTACAGAAGCACTTCGCCTGCAGGCACGTCGAGTCCGGCACCGAACGCGTCGATGTTGGCGGTCACGAGCGCCGCGTGGCCGTTCGGAAGCAGCGGCAGGCCGATGTCCGAGGAGGACAGGACATCCCCTGCCAAGGACGCGAGGGCCTGGCCGATCTGGGCGCCGAACATCACGCCGCCCATCTGCTTCATCATCCCGCCCAGTGGTCCGGCGATGGCCTGCGCTTCGGCGGGCATGACGTCGTTCATCGCCTCGACGACGCGGGTCGCAATCGGTTCGACAAGCTCCTGCCAGACGGGCAGGGTGCTCTCGAGCCAGCGTCGCTGGGTCCAGGCTGCGGAGCCGGCGGCGGCGGCAGGGATGATGGTCACGGGGTCGAGCCACAGGTCGGCGAGTCTTAATGCGTCCGTCGCCTGAGTTGATGCCGTTGTCGTGCCTCCCGCGTCAGTCTCGGGAAGCGCGCCAAAGGCGGTTTTGCGTGCGAGATCCCAGTTGACCGGTCCCCCCGACCATGACAGCAGGTCCGCGAACTGATGCAGTGCAGCCGACAGATCTCCGGGCCCGCCGGCGCCGAACAAGAACGCGAGCGGGTTGTCGGGTTCTTCGTTGCCGGCGCCAGGTGTCGTGTTCATCGCTTTTCCTTGTCTGTCACGTATTCGAGCGTAACTGCGAAAGGCAACTCATGACGCCGCGGGCCGATGGCGAGCGCCGTCCGAAGCTGACCGTCGCTGTCAGTGGGGCAGGCAGCGGCACAGGCGCGGCGGTGCTCGCGGCGCTCGGCAATTCCGACCTGCGCAAGCTCATCGCGATCGACGAACGGCGAGGGGATGCTGCCCTCGCGACGTGGCGCGTGGCGGATGTGCGCGACCCGGCCTTCGCCGCGAAGCTGACGGGCGTCGACGTGCTGGTGCACCTTGCCCAGGAGGCGCGCCTCGACGCGCCGGCCGCGCAGCGCCGGGCACTGAACGTGCGCGGCACGTCGGTGGCCCTCACCGCCGCGGCGGCGTCCGGCGTGAAGCGTGTGGTCATCGTCACAAGTGCGATGGTGTACGGCGCACGCGACGACAATCCAATCCCGCTTGACGAAAATGCCGCCCTGCGCGCGAACCCGGATGACTCCCTCATCGGCGACTGGGTCGAGATCGAGCGGTCTGTCCGGCGAGCCGAGCGCTCGCACCCGTGGCTCGAGATCGCCACGCTGCGGCCGGCGACGATCGTCGGGCCCGGCATCGATTCGGTCATCACGCGCCACTTCGAGTCGCCGAGGTTGCTCGTCCTGAAGGGCACGACACCGCTGTGGCAGTTCTGCCACGTCGACGACCTCGTCCGCGCGATCGTGGCGGTCGCCACGAGCGACATCGTCGGCGCCGTCAACGTCTCGGCGCACGGGTGGATGTCGCAACCGGAGGTCGAGCGCGTGTCGGGCAAGCGTCACATGGAACTGCCGGCAGCGGTCGCCTTCGGCACGCTCGAACGCCTGCACAGGGTCGGCGCCACCCCGGCCACGTCGCAGGAACTCGAATTCCTCGCCTACCCATGGGTCGTCGACAACGCCCGGCTGTGCGCCCTCGGGTGGTCGCCGGAGTTCAGCAACGAGTCAGCCCTCGAGGCCCTGCTCGCCGAGGCGCGCCGCCACCTCGCGGTCGGCGCCCGCAGGCTGGATCGCAAGGACGCCACCCGCGCTGCCGCGGGAGCAACCGTCGCGCTGGTCGCCACCGCCGCACTGGCCCGCAGGGCCCGGAAGCGGCGTCGCGGCTGACGCGAGGGATTCCCGAACTGACCCCGCTGCCGACGTACAGTGAAGGCCTTTCAACGTACGACGTGCAGGAGGGGCCCGGCAGTGCTGCTACTCCCTCAGGCCCCGGCGGTCCTGCACAACGCGCAGCCTTGGTACATCTGGCTGATCATCCCTGTGGTGCTGACGCTCGCGGCCGTGATCGGCGTGATGATTTACGCGCGACCGAAGCGCGAGGATGAGCCCGGCGAGTCCGTCGAGGAGTACGAGCGGTTCCGATCCGCGATGAACTCCCAGCTCCCCACGCGTCGCACGTCGCCACCTCCGACGGATCCAGGCGCGCAGTAGTACGGGCTTGGTCCCGGGCTCAATCCGGCGCTTCCGCGTGCCGACGACTCTTCGCGACAGCCAAAGTCGAGAGGGGCACCGTCCGTGGAGCACGTCGTCTTCTATACGGGCCATGACGGTCTTCCGTCATTCCGCCGCGTGGACTCGCTGAACGAGGCAGTCTCGCTCGTTGAGCACCTGCGCAACTCCAAGAACGTCTCCGACACGACCGTGTACGCGATGTCCGCAGTGCCACTGGACTTCCGGCCGTACTACCGCGCAGAAGTCCCTGCTGAGGCCTACGACGCC
>JAVEEB010000163.1 GCA_030840665.1 Frankiaceae bacterium
CCGAGCGGGCCCGTCGTCGTCTCCACGCCGAGCGTGTGGCCGTGCTCCGGGTGACCGGGGGTCAGGCTGCCCCATTGGCGCAGGTGGCTGATGTCCTCGAGGGTCAGCCCGTAGCCGGACAGGTACAGCTGGATGTAGAGCGTGAGACTCGAGTGGCCGCAGGACAGGACGAACCGGTCGCGTCCGACCCAGGCGGGGTCGGTCGGGTCCTGGCGGAGCAGCCGCTGAAACAGGAGGTATGCCGCGGGCGCCAGGCTCATCGCGGTCCCCGGGTGGCCGGAGCCGGCCTTCTCCACGGCGTCGGCGGCCAGGGCGCGGATGACCGCCACCGCCTTGTCGTCGAGCTCGGACCATTCGAGGGCGGGGGAGGACTTGGCAGCGCTCACAGCGGCTCTTTCTCCTTCAGCTGGCGACGTGCTGGTGCTTACGTGGCGATCTTTCGAGCGTAGACCCGCTGTGGATCTCTCAGAGCGGGCCCCTTGGCTGTGATGCCCGCTCCCGCGCGGTGAATCCGTGTCAGCCCGGTAACATCGAGGGACCCCGTTTCCTCCCGACTTTCGAGGTCGCCCGCATGACCGTTCTCGCCACCCCGCCCGTGGACGGCGGAGCCCCGGGTCAGGGTGCCGTCGGCTGGCGAGACACCGTCCGCGCCTACGTCGGATTGACGAAGCCGCGCATCATCGAGCAGCTCCTGGTGACCACGGTTCCCGCGATGATGCTGGCCAAGCGCGGCTGGCCCGCGACGTGGCTGGTGCTCGCCACGCTGGTCGGCGGCACCTTGGCGGCGGGCGCTGCCAACACCATCAACTGCTACGTCGACCGCGACATCGACCAGCTCATGAAGCGCACCTCCCGTCGACCGCTGGTGCGTCATCAGGTGTCGCCCGTGAACGCGTTGCGCTTCGGCATCGTGCTGTCGGTGCTGTCGACGGCGCTGATGGGTCTGACCGTCAACTGGTACGCCGCCGCCCTCACCGACGCGGCGATCCTCTTCTACATTTTCGTGTACACGCTGGGCCTCAAGCGCCGCACACCGTCCAACATCGTGATCGGTGGTGCGGCCGGTTGCTTCCCCGTCCTCATCGGCTGGGTCGCGGTCACCGGCAGCCTGGCGCTCGCGCCCTTCGTGATGTTCGTGGTCGTGTTCTTCTGGACGCCGCCGCACTTCTGGGCCCTGGCCATGAAGTTCAAGGACGACTACGCGGCGGCCGGCGTGCCGATGCTGCCGGTCGTCGCGGATGCCCGCACCGTCGCACGAAAAATCCTCTTGTACACGTGGCTCACCGTCGGCGCATCCCTCCTGCTCGTGCCGGTGGGTCGCGCTGGCTGGCTGTACGCGGCTCTCGCCTCGGTGGCCGGCGCGGTCTTCCTCGTCGAGGCCTACCGGCTCAGCGACCGGGTGAAGGCGGGCGGCGAGATCCGGCCGATGCGCCTGTTCCACTTCTCCAACACGTACCTGACGCTGCTCTTCGCCGGCATCGCCGCCAGTTCGCTGCTCCTCTAGTCCGACCGGGCTTGAGCAGTCCGACGGGCTTGGCGCGCCTCAGGCGTGTGCCGGGACCTCGACGGCCGGGGGAGTCGCTGCCTGCGGGCCGCCCGCCCGGAGGGCCAGGTGGTTGCCGAGGACCGCGAGCCACAACAGGGTCGCGCCGATCATGTGCAGCTCGACGAGCCCGCGCGGGAGGCCCAACGCGTACTGCGTGATGCCGATGATCGCCTGCAGCACGACGGCCGCCACGACGAGCTGCGCCGACCTGACCACAACCCGATCGGCGCCAGTGATGCGGACCACAAGAAGGTTCGCGACCGCCAGTCCCACGATGAGGATGGCGGCGTTGCCGTGCACCATCGAGATGACGTGCAGGGCGAGGAACGTGAAGCGGGGGGCCGGCTGCGTGGGGTCGGCGCCGCTGTGTGGGCCCGTCCCCGTAGTCAGGGTGCCCAGCAGGAGGACGACAGCGGTGCTCGCGACCAGCGCGATCGACAGCCAGCGCAATTCGGGACGCACCGGTGGCCGCTGCTGCGGGGGCGCCGTCAGCGAGTGCAGCACCGCGGCGATCGCGACGAGGACCATCGAGAGCAGGAAATGCGCGACCACGACGCCGGGCGGCAGCTTCAGGGCGACGCTGAGCGCTCCGAGCGCTGCCTGACAGAAGAAGCCGGCAATGAGCGCCCAGGCGAGGCGCCGCAGGCCGGAGCGTCGCTCCGCCAATCGGTACACCCCCACGAGGGCGACCACCACGACGACGCCGACGACGACGCCGGCCAGCCGGTTGCCGTACTCGACGAACGCGTGCCAGCCGTCGGCCTTCCCGCAGTCGGGCCAGCTGTCGCAACCCAGGCCGGACCGCGTGAGGCGAACGGCGCCGCCCGTGGCGACGATCGCCGTGAGGGCGATGACCGCCAACCGCGTCAGCCGGCGCAATTCCGCCAACGTCAGTCGTCGGGTCAGTCGACCTGCCGGTGCGCGAGGGGGGACCATGGCTGCCGATCGTAGCCGGGCGCCTTTCGGGTCACTCCTTCATCGCGTCGTTGTTGAACTCGTCATCCGCGTCGGACAGGTCAGGCTCGCCGTCGCCGTCAGCCGAGGCATGCTCGGGGTCGGCCTTCTCGTACAGGTGGTCGAGCTTCTCGCTCTCCGTCTGTTCTTCCGTGGGGACGAGGCCGATGGCCATGCCGTTGATCAGTGGCCCGTTGCCCTGTGAGATCGACATGATCGCTGTCTCCTTCGCGTAGTCGCTTCTGGGAACGACTTGCCCAGGCTGGCAGTTTTGAGACCTGACACAGGGCGCGCCGGGGAACGTTTTTGCGCGCTCCGGCGATTTAAGTAACATGAGCCTTGTGAAAACCCTGCTTGCGCCTGCGCCCTCGGTGGATGCCGACGCCCGCACGCGTGACCGGGTCGCCCGCATCCTCATGGAAACGGGCCCGGCGACCGCCGGCACGCTGGCCGAGCGCCTGGGCGTCACCAGCACGGCCATCCGCCGCCACCTCGACACGTTGCTCGGCGACGGCGTTGTCGTTGCCCGCGAGGCACCGGTCGTCGGCACCCGCGGCCGGGGTCGGCCGGCCAAGCTGTTCGCGCTCACCGAGGCGGGTCACGAGCGCTTCGGCCACGCGTACGACGACATTGCCACCGCGGCGCTGCGCTACCTCGCGGCGTCCGTCGGTGAGTCCGCGGTGACGGCCTTCGCCGAGGCGCGCGCTGCCGAGATCGAGCGCCGATACCGCGACCTCGTCGATGCCAGCGCGGCGGCCGACAAGGCCAACACCCTGGCCGTCGCCCTCCGCACTGACGGCTACGCCGCCTCCGTGTCCACTCTCGGATCCGGCGAGCAACTCTGCCAGCACCACTGCCCCGTGCAGCACGTCGCCGCAGAGTTCCCGCAGCTGTGCGTCGCGGAGACCGCGGCGATCGGCCGGCTCCTCGGCACGCACGTCCAGCGACTCGCGACGATCGCGCACGGCGACGGCGTCTGCACCACCAACATTCCCGGCAACATTCCCGGCCACATTCCCGGCGCCCCGGCGTCCAGCACGACATCAGTCACAACCGGCACGGCCACGCAGGAGGCAGGCGCATGACCACAGAGACGCATCCGGAGCTGGACGGGCTCGGCACCTACAAGTTCGGGTGGTCCGACTCGGACGCGGCCGGCGCGATCGCGAAGCGTGGCATCAACGAGGACGTGGTGCGCAACATCTCCGCGCTCAAGAACGAGCCCGAGTGGATGCTCGAGCTGCGCCTCAAGGGTCTGTCGCTGTTCGAGCGCAAGCCGATGCCGACGTGGGGCGCCGACCTGTCGGGCATCGACTTCCAGAACATCAAGTACTTCGTCCGCTCGACGGAGAAGCAGGCGGCGACGTGGGACGACCTGCCCGCCGACATCAAGAACACGTACGACCGTCTCGGCATCCCGGAGGCGGAGAAGCAGCGTCTCGTGTCGGGCGTGGCCGCGCAGTACGAATCAGAGGTCGTCTACCACGCGATCCGCGAGGACCTGTCCGCTCAGGGCGTCATCTTCGTCGACACCGACACGGGTCTGCGCGATTACCCGGAGCTCTTCCAGGAGTACTTCAACACCGTCATCCCGGTCGGCGACAACAAGTTCGCCGCGCTCAACACGTCGGTGTGGTCGGGTGGCTCGTTCATCTACGTGCCCAAGGGCGTCAACGTCGAGATCCCGCTGCAGGCCTACTTCCGTATCAACACGGAAAACATGGGCCAGTTCGAGCGCACGCTGATCATCGTCGACGAGGGTGCGTACGTGCACTACGTCGAGGGTTGCACGGCGCCGATCTACAGCAGCGACTCGCTGCACTCCGCGGTCGTCGAGATCATCGTGAAGAAGAACGCGCGCTGCCGTTACACGACCATTCAGAACTGGTCCAACAACGTCTACAACCTCGTCA
>JAVEEB010000170.1 GCA_030840665.1 Frankiaceae bacterium
AGGTAGGCCAGCGTGATGATCACCGCGGTCAGCCCGAAGCCCGGCCCGGTCGCGCCGAGGGGGTGGCCGAGCCAGTCGAGCACCCCGCCGTTCGCGAACATCACTCGCCACGCGTAGGCCTTCACGAGGTAGCTGGCCCATAGCGGCGTGAGGATCGCGATGACGAGCACCCGCCGCCAGCGGGGCGTTGCGACCTTCGCCATGAAGAACGCCATCGGCAGCGCGATGAGCGCGTCGATGACGGTCACCGCGGCCGCGACGCCGACCGTCCGCAGGGCGACCCGCCGATAGACGGGTTGCGTGATGAGCAGGTGGAAGTTGTCCCACGTCACGTTGCGCACGAGCGCGCCCGTGAACGAGTCCGTCGACCACAGGGCCGCGACGAACATGAACGCCAGCGAGCCCAGGTAGGCCACGACGAGCCATGCCATCGGCGCGGACAGGAGCGCCGCCAACCGGACCCGCGGCGAGCGGTGGAGCCAGCTCGACACGCGGGTCGCGGTGGACGGAGGCCGCACCCCGACCGCCTGCGCAACGGGGGGATGCGCGCTGGCGGCCGGGGGCGGGGCTATGGACGTGCTCACGCGGGCGTCACCCGCGAATCGTCGTCCAGGCTTGGGTCCAGGCCGCGTAGTCCTTGCAGACGTTGCCGCGGTCGTCGCCACAGTCCTTGATCGGCGTTGTCCAGTAGGAAATCTTCGAGGAGTAGGTCGCGTCGGTAGCGTGGTAGGTCTTGCAGAACGTCTTGTCGACCGTCTTGTCGCAAGCCTTCGTCTGTGCGGGTGCCTCGCCGAACCACTCGGCCACCTGCGCGTTGACAGTGGCAGAGGTGATGTAGTCCATCCACTTGTACATGCAGTTCGGATGGGCTGCCTTCGACGAAATCATCCACGTGTCGGACCACCCTGTCGAGCCCTCCTTGGGCACGGTCGACAGCACCTTCGTCTTCTTGCCGCTGTTGACGAGGTTGTCGTTGACCTGCCACTCCGTGCCGAGAACGGTGTTGCCACTTTCCAGCGCTGACACGGCTTTGGTGTAGTCCGACCAGTACTCGCCGACGATCCCCTTCTGCTGCGTCAGCAGGTCGACGGCGGCCTGGAACTGGGTGTCGTCGAGCTCGTAGGGGTTGACGATGTTGAGCTCCGGCTTGGTGGCCTTCAGGTAGAGCGCCGCGTCTGCGATATAGATCGGCGAGTCGTACGCCGTGACCTTTCCCTTGTACGGGCTGTTCGTGTCGAACACGACCGACCACGAGTCGGGCGCGGGGCTCACCTTGTCAGGGCGCCAGCTCAGCACATTCGCTCCCCAGCCGTGCGGGATGCCGTACATCTGCTTGTTCACCGAGTTCCACGGCGCGTCCTTCAGGAACGTGGAAATCGTTGCGTAGTTGGGAACGAGCGCGGTGTTCACCGGCGCGACGTCGCCGGAGTAGATGAGTCGCAGGGTCGCGTCACCCGAAGCCGAGACCCCGTCGTACTGACCGGTCTTCATCAGGGTGACCATCTCGTCGGAGGTGTTGCCGACCTTGACGTTGACCTTGCAGCTCGTGGCTTTCTCGAACGGGTGGACCCAGTCGACCGTCTTGTCGTTGCTGCCGTCCTCGGCGTAACCGGCCCAGACGATGATGTTCAGCGCACCCTCGCCGGCGCCGACCGCCTGCGCCGTCGGGACGGCCGGCGGTGCCGCGTGCTGGACCGCGGACGGGGTCGGCGAGCCGGATCCGGTGCCGGTCGACGTCGAAGTGCCGCCGCCGGAGGCGGTGGTCGGGGGCCCGGCTGGCGTGGTTGTCGATGAGCTGCACCCCGCCAGGGCTAGCGCGACCCCTGCGGTCAGCGCCACGACTGCCGTTTTCGTTGTAGGCATGCAAGGTCTCCTTGCGATCAGCCGGATCAACCGGTGTGGGCGGGGACGGCGTCGAGCGGGGAGTGCGGCAATTCGGCGCCGGATTCGGCGGCGACGTCTGGGAGGCGGAACAGCTGGTCGCGGCGCCACAGCAGCCGGACGCGACGGTCCCGCCAGCTGGTCACCTCCGACGAGGAGGTCTCGACGTTCTGCTGCAGCACGACCAATCGGCCGCCGGCGTCGAGGTCCACCAGGAATCGAGTCGCGGCGCCCACGTAGACGACGTCCGCGACGCTGCCGTCCGCGACGCATTCGTCGGCCGCCACGGCCGCGTCCTGCGCCACGATGCGGAGCTTCTCGGGCCGGATGCTGAACGTGCCCTCGGTGCCGACGACGGTGCGGGCGGTCTCGCCGCGCAACAGGTTGGACGTGCCGACGAACCCTGCGACGAAGTCGGTGGCGGGGAACTCGTAGATCTCGGCCGGCGTGCCGACCTGCTCGATGCGGCCCGCCCGGAACACCGCGATCCGGTCGCTCATCGTGAGCGCCTCTTCCTGGTCGTGCGTCACGAACACGAAGGTGATGCCGACCTCGCGCTGGATCGCCTTCAGCTCGACCTGCATCTCCTCGCGCAGCTTGAGGTCGAGCGCGCCGAGCGGTTCGTCGAGGAGCAGCACCTTGGGTCTGTTGACGAGGGCCCGGGCGAGGGCAACCCGTTGGCGCTGCCCGCCGGACAACTGCCCCGGCCGTCTGGCGCCGTAGCCGGACAGGCGCACTGTCTCGAGCGCCTCGCCGGCACGCCGCCGCCGCTCGTCGCGCCTGACGCCGCGCACCTTCAGCCCGTACGCGATGTTGTCCGCAACCGACATGTGCGGGAAGAGCGCGTAGTCCTGGAAGACCGTGTTCACGTCACGCTCGAACGGCGCTTTCCGGCTGACGTCCACGCCCCCGAGCAGGATCGTGCCGGCCGTTGGCAGCTCGAAGCCGGCGATCATGCGCAGGACGGTGGTCTTCCCCGAACCCGATGGGCCGAGCATGGAGAAGAACTCGCCGTCGCGGATCGCCAGGTCGACCGAATCGACGGCTGTTACCGCGTCGGCGCCGCTGCCGAAAACCTTCCGGAGACCGCTGAGGGCGACCGCGTCCGAAGACTCGACCATGGCCCCCCTCTCCACCTGCCCAAGCGACGAAAGCACCGCCGGTAGTGCGAAATCTAACCGGAATCCGTCGCAAATGGCAGAGGGAAGTCGTGAATTGGTTGTTACCGGTGAGGCGGACCTAGCAGCCGCGATCGCCTGGCCTTTCGACTACCGTTCGACGGGGAATGCTAGGTCCGTTCCTCGAGGACAGGGAGTGCCATGACGCGCGTCGTCGTCACCGGAGGCAGCGGAAAGCTCGGCCGGGCGGTCGTCACCGACCTCATAGAGCATGGGTACGACGTGCTGAACGTCGACAGCCGGCCCGGTCAGGCCGGCGTGCCCTTCGTGCGCACCGACCTCACCGACTACGGCCAGGTCGTCGAGGTGCTCAGTAATGTCGATGGCCGCGTGCCGCAGACCGTCGACGCCGTGGTGCACCTGGCGGCGATCCCGGCGCCCGGCCTGGCTCCAAACTCGGCCACCTTCCGCAACAACATTCTCGCGTCGTACAACGTGTTTGCCGCCGCGCAACACCTCGGCATCAACCGCGTGGTCTGGGCCTCGAGCGAGACCGTGCTCGGGCTGCCCTTCGACACGCCACCCCCGTACGTCCCCGTCGACGAGGAGTACCCGGCGCGACCCGAGTCGACGTACTCGCTCGTCAAGCACCTGGAAGAGACGATGGCCGCGGAGTTCGCGCGCTGGCGGCCGGGCACGACGTGGGTCGGCCTTCGGTTCAGCAACGTGATGGACCCCACGGACTATGCGGCCTTCCCGTCGTACGACGGTGATGTCCAGGCCCGACGCTGGAACCTCTGGGGCTACATCGATGCGCGCGACGGGGCACAGGCCGTGCGCCGGTCGCTCGAGTGGGACGGCACCGGGTGCGAGGTGTTCGTGATCGCCAACGCCGACACCGTGATGTCCCGGAGCTCAGCCTCACTGGCGGCGGAGGTTTTCCCGCAGACACCGGTCAAGGGCGACGTTGCTGACAACGAGACGTTGCTGTCCATCAGCAAGGCGAGGCGCCTCCTCGGCTACGAGCCGGTCCACACGTGGCGGGAAGGCGGGGCCTGACCCTTCCCGCAGGGTTAGCAAAACCTGGCTGAAAATGCGCAAATTTCCGGCGTCGGGCGCCGCCGAGTGGGTACCGTGGCCGCATGCATAGCGCGCTCAGCCGGCGAATCATGCTGCCCGCATGAGCGCAGTGGCTGTGGAAGCGCCCGGTGGTGCGGGCGCCGGCTATCGCCACGAGGCGTATTTCTACCGTGGATCGGACGGATTTCTCGCAGCCACGCTGCCTTTCGTCCAGGAATCCCTCGCCGTGGGCGAGCCGATTCTCGTTGCCGTCGCAGAACCTCGACTGGCTCTCCTGCGCGACGCCCTGGGCGGTGACGCCTCGCAGGTCGCGTTGGTCGACATGTCCCACATGGGCCGCAACCCGGCTCGCATCATTCCTGCCTGGCTTCAATTCCTGAACGACGCGGGCGCGCCAGGCCGTCCGGTGCGCGGTATCGGCGAGCCGATCTGGGCCGGCCGGTCGGAGGAAGAGCTGGCCGAGTGCCAGATCCACGAGGCGCTCCTCAACCGCGCCGTCGACGCCCAGACCGACTTCTGGCTCCGGTGCCCGTACGACACCGACGCGCTCGACGTCTCGGTCATCGAGGAGGCTCAACGCAGCCACCCGTTGCTGTCGGAAG
>JAVEEB010000248.1 GCA_030840665.1 Frankiaceae bacterium
GCGGGATACCCGGGCCGCGCCAGACACCTCCCGTGCCTGACAACGCCCGTGCCTGACAACGCCCGTGCCTGACAACGCCGCCCCGGACAACGACCCGGTGGTGGCGGCGGCCGAGTTCGTGCTGACCACCGGCGACGAGGCCACCGGCGCGAAGAGCCGAGGCGGGCCGTTCGCGTCGCTGCGCATCCCGGCCTACCGGTGGTGGTTCAGCAGCCAGCTCGTCTCCGCGTCGGGATCGATGACCCAGGCGGTCGGCGTCTCCTGGCTGGTCCTCCAGCTGACCGGTCGCGGCATCGACCTCGCGATCCTGTCCGCCGCCACGATGCTGCCCGTGCTGATCGGCGGCGCCTGGGGTGGCAGCCTGGCCGACCGCTTCGACCGGCGGCGGCTGCTGATCGTCACGCAGTCGATCTTCGTGACGCTGGCCGTGACCCTGACCGTGCTCAGCGCGGCGGGGGCCGCCCGGGTCTGGAACCTGCTGATCATCTCGGCCATCACGGGCACGGTCATGGCCGCTGACATTCCGGCGCGGCAGGTGTACGTCGTCGACCTCGTGGGCGCCGACCGGCTCGGGAGCGCGGTCGGGCTGTTCGAGATCATCCTCAACGCTTCGCGCATCGTCGGCCCGGCGCTGGGCGGCCTGCTGCTCCTCGTCAGCGGCCCCACCGCCTGCTTCGCGGTCAACGCCGTGTCCTTCGTCGCCCCGCTGTGGGTGCTGCTGCGGTATCGCGGTGAACGCGGCCACGGCGGCGGCCGCCCGAAGGAAAGCCAGCGCGGCAAGACCCGCGAAGGCGCCCGCTACGTGTGGTCGCACCCCCAGCTGCGCTCCCTCGTGGTGCTCGCCGCGGCCAGCGGGGTCCTGTTCAACGCGACCGTGCTCTTCCCGCTTCTCGCGGTGCGGGCCCTGGGCCTCGGGGGCGGTGGCTTCGGGGCGCTCCTGGCCTTCTTCGGTCTGGGCGCGCTGCCGGGGGCGCTCATCGCTGCGCGCGCGACCGGGGAGCCGAGCGGTCGCCTCGTCCGTGCGCTCGCCCTGGCCACGGGCATCAGCATGTGTACGACGGCATACGCCGGCTCGGCCGTGATGGCCTTCGCCACCATGGCGGTGACGGGCTTCCTGTCCATCTGGTTCATCGCGGCGGCGAACACGTTGGCTCAGCTGCGGTCGTCGCCCGAGATGCGTGGCCGCGTCATGGGCCTCTGGTCGATGGCGTTGCCCGGCACCAGCCCGATCACCGGAAGCGTCGCCGCCCTCATCGCGGACCACTTCGGGGCGCGAGTCGGCTTCGCGACGGCCGGCGCGATGATCGCCCTTGCGGCACTGACCGGCTGGCGCGCGCTCAGCGGTCGCGCCCGGGACCCCGCCGCGACCGAGGCGACCTAGGCGTCCTGCCGGGCCGCCTCCCAGCACCGCAGGATCGCCGCCGCGCTGCGTTCCACGTCCTCGGTGTCCGTCGACCAGTTGACCACCGAGATGCGCATCACTCGCCGGCCCCGCCACGACGACGGGCCGACCCAACACGTCCCGTCCGCTTGCACCCGTCGTACGACATCGTCTGTCAGCCGGTCCCCGTCGTCACCGTCTCCGAACCGCACGGTGACCTGATTGAGGTGGACCTCGTTGCAGATCTGGACGCCGTCCGCCGCCCCTAGCAAGGACGCAAACAATCGAGCCTGGGCACAGTTTCTGTCGACAAGATCGGCCAGGCCCGTACGGCCGAGGGAACGTAACGCGGCGTAGACGGGAACGGCGCGCGCCCGCTTCGACAGCTCGGGGTTCCAGTCGAACGCGTCCCGCGCGACACCTGCTCCGGTGACGAGATACGCCGCCGCGGTGGACATAGACGCGCGATGTGCGGCGACGTCGCGGCAGAAGGCGAGCCCGCAGTCGTACGGCACATTGAGCCACTTGTGCGCGTCCGCCGACCACGAGTCGGCGCGCTCGCAACCATCATGGAGGTCGAACGACGGGCTGGCGCGCGCCCACAGCCCGATGGCGCCGTCGACATGCAGCCACGCGTCGTGCTCATGGGCGATGTCCGCGAGCTCGCCGATCGGCTCGATGGCGCCGGTGTGAATCTCCCCGTACTGCGCGGCGACGATCGCCGGACCGCGGTGGCCGCGCATCGCCTCCGCCAGTGCCGCGGCGGTCATTCGCCCGGCGTCGTCCGTCGGGACTGTTCGCACGGCCGCAGTTCCCATGCCGAGGAAACGAACGGCGCGATCGACCGTCGCATGACGATCGGCACCGACGAAGACGGTGACCGGTGGCGCGCCCCACAACCCGTCCCGCTCGACGTCATGGCCGGCGGCCCGCAGCACCGCATGCCGCGCCGCGGCGAGGCCGACCGTGTTGCCCGCCTGTCCCCCGGTGAGGAAGCCCGTCGAACAATCAGCCGGCAGGCGGAGGACGTCGAGGAGCCACGCGGCCGTGACCTCTTCGACCACCATCGACCCGGGTGAGACGGCCGCCGCACCGGCGTTCTGGTCGTACGCCGACACCAGCCAGTCGGCCGCGACCGCCGCCGGGAGTGCCCCGCCGATGACGAAGCCGAAGTACCGGCCGCCGGGGTTGCCCACCATCCCGGGCTCGAGGGCGTTCGCCAGCTCGTTGACGACGGTCTCGGCGGGCACGCCCTCGTCGTCGAGGGGTCGGCTGAACGCGGCACGCAGCTGGTCGGTCGTGGCCCGCGCTGCCACCGGCCTGTCGGGCAACGATGCAAGGAATTCCATGGCTCGAGCGGTCGCCGCCCCGAGGACGCGCTCCCAATCCGGCGTCTGCATGCGCACGATTCTCGGCGGCTGGTGCTGACACGTCCACACCCGCTGGGGTTTGCACTCCCGAGCGGTGCAGCGGAAGTGGTGACCGGTGACCACTTCCGCTTCAATGCTCGACTGGCTGCATGCCGGCCGACACTCGCGTAACACCAGGGACACACGCGTGGACCACCATGCAGATCATGATTGTCGACAGCGCGGCCCTCGCCGTCCGGACACTGGGTGACGCGCGCCTCGACTCACCCCTCGCGCCGCTGCTGGACGCGCGCCGCGCGACGCAGCACTACTTCAATGAAAGCGACCGGGTCCTGTACGACGACACGCTCGGCATGGTCACCGCCCGCGGCGTCACGGTCGACCAGCTCCCGGGGTTCGAGCCGGCGGGTCCGCGGCGGCGCATCTTCTTCGACCCCAGCAAGACGCGCGTCGCCATCGTCACGTGCGGCGGCCTGTGCCCCGGGATGAACGACGTGATCCGCGGGCTCGTGCTCGAGCTGACAACGCACTACGGGGTCAATCGCATCTACGGGTTCCGCAACGGCTACCAGGGCTTCGTCGCCAGCTACGGCCGCGACGTCGTCGAGCTCACGGGCGAATCGGTCACCGGAATCGACGAGATGGGCGGCACGATCCTCGGCACCTCCCGCGGCGAGCAGGACCCGGAGGAGATCGTCGACTGCCTGGAGCGCATGAGCATCAACGTGCTCTTCGTCGTCGGCGGAGACGGCACGATGCGCGGCGCACTGCGCATCGCGAAGGTTGTCGAACAGCGGCGCGAACGGATCGCCGTCGTCGGCATCCCGAAGACGATCGACAACGACATCCCTTACACGGATCAGAGTTTCGGCTTCCAGACGGCGTACTCCGCCGCGGCCGAGTCCATCCGCACGGCGCACGTCGAAGCCCTGGCGGCGCCCAACGGCGTGAGCCTCGTCAAGCTGATGGGCCGGCACAGCGGCTTCATCGCCTGCTACGCCGCGCTGGCCAAGAACGACGCCGACTTCGTCCTCATCCCCGAGGTGCCGTTCGCGCTCGACGGGCCTGACGGCCTGTTCGCGCACCTGCGGGCCAAGGTGAAGCACCGGGGTCATGCGGTCGTGGTCGTCGCGGAGGGCGCCGGGCAGGAACACGTTGAGGGCGACCCGGACGTGCGCGATGCGAGCGGCAACGCGAAGCTGCGCGACATCGGGACGTTCCTCAAGGCGCGCATCCTCGACGACTTCGAGGCACACGGCGACGAGATCAACATGCGCTACTTCGACCCGAGCTACTCCATCCGCAGCGTCAAGGCGAACGCGCACGACAGCGTCTACTGCCTGCGGCTCGCACACGCGGCCGTGCACGCCGCGATGGCCGGCCGCACGGAGATGGTCGTCGGCCGCTGGCACGGCCGGTTCGTACACATCCCGATGGCGCTCGCGATCTCGAGCCGCAACGACGTCGATCCGCACGGTGACCTGTGGACCACGGTCCTCGAAGCCACGGGCCAACCGGTCACCTTCGGCGCACCCGCGCGCTGAGTGCGGCCGCTGCCTTTCCGTGCCGCCGGCAGACGTGTCCAACGTCCAGACTTCGCTTAGGCTGGGTCACGACGGAGGCTCCATGGTCAGCGATCTCCCACAGGCGCCGAGCCCAGCCCCGGCACCCGGCGTTTGGACCCGAGTGCTTCGCTGGTTTTTCGCGCTCGTCTACCTCACGCTGCTAGTGATCGCCGTTGTCAGAGGCTGGTGGACGGCGGCACTGATTCTCGCGCCTCTCCTGTACTTCCGAACGTACTTCGCCGTGCACAATCAGCGTGTACTTCCGGCCTGGGTTGCCCGCAGCGAGGCCCGCCGACGGGGTGATCCGGGCGCGCGTTGAGGCGTGCAGCGAAGACCGCGGGCAGTTGGGGTCCCACTCGACTCACACACCGAAAGAAGTGCCATGGAGCTGCGACTCACGTCACCAACGACCAAGGCCCCCGCCCAGGCCTTCAC
>JAVEEB010000265.1 GCA_030840665.1 Frankiaceae bacterium
GGTGGCACCGCATCGCCGGCTTCACGGGATTCGACCTGCTGCTCGTCCACATCACGATCGTCACCTTCGGCTACGGCCACACGGACCGGCGCAACGTGATCGCCGAGTTCGTCCACCTCGTGCTGACCTACCCCGGGATGCTGCTCGCCGTCGCCGCCTTCATCGCCCTCGTCATGGTCGTCGTCACGTCGATCCGCAAGGCGCGCCGCCGGCTCCGGTACGAGTCGTGGCACCTCCTGCACCTGTACGCCTACCTGGGCGTCGGTCTCGCGCTGCCTCACCAGATCTGGACGGGCTCGGACTTCGTCATTTCGCCGATGGCGCGGCTGTACTGGTGGACGTTGTACATCGGGACTCTCGCCGCGGTGCTCGTCTTCCGTGTCGGGCTGCCGCTAGCGCGCTCGGTGCGCTACCGCTTGCGGGTCGAGCGCCTCGTCGACGAAGGCCCTGGCGTCGTGTCGATCCACTTGTCCGGCCACCGGCTCGACCGGCTGCCCGTGGCCGCCGGCCAGTTCTTCCTCTTTCGTTTCCTCGGCACGCCGGGGTGGACGAGGGCGCACCCGTTCTCCCTGTCCGCGGCGCCGCACCACACGACGATGCGCGTCACCGTGAAGGCGCTCGGCGACGACAGCAAGCTCCTGCACCAGCTCAAGCGCGGCACCCGGGTGTTCGTCGAGGGGCCTTACGGCACGTTGACCCGAGCGGTCCGCACCCGCCGGCGGGTGACACTGCTCGCCTCCGGTGTCGGCGTCACTCCCCTGCGGGCGCTCGCCGAGGAGTTGCAGTACGCCCCCGGCGAGGTCACCCTCATCCACCGGGTCCGCAACGATTCGGAGCGGCTGTTCCGCAAGGAGCTCGACGCCCTCGGCCGCAACCGCGGGCTGCGTGTCATCGTGCTCCCCGGTCCGCGGCGGCGGGACGGCTCGTGGCTGCCCGACCTGGAATCCCACGAGTCGGACGCGGCCGCACTGCGGGCCCTCGTGCCGGACATCGCGCAGAACGATGTCTACCTCTGCGGGCCCGACATGTGGACCACCGCGGCCATCGCCGCGGCCCGCTCCTGCGGGGTACCGCCCGAACGCATCCACCTCGAACGCTTCACCTGGTGAAAGGAGTACGACCATGCGACGCATAACCATCTGGCTCTCGAGCACCGCTGCCATCCTTGTGCTCCTGTTCAGCTACCGGACGTCCACCGCCGGCGCCGGCGGCTTCAGCGTCCCTGCCCTGGCCTCAGGACTCGGTACGACGAGCAACACCGGCACGACGACGCCGTCGGGGGCGCTGGCCTCACCCACTGCGACCGGCTCCGCGGGGACCTCTGCCCCCAAGAATCCGGGCACCGGAGCCACGGCAACGCCGACGCCCGCCAAGTCGTCGGCCACGACGCCGGCCGCAACCACGACTGCGCCCAAAGTCGTGACGGGCCAGTCGGTAGACACCCGGTGGGGCCCGGTGCAGGTCGCCATCACCGTGTCGGGAAACAAGATCACCGCTGTGGCGATCCCGGTCTACCCGAACGGCAACAACCGTGACGCCGAAATCAACAGCTACGCGCTGCCGGTCCTCGTGCAGGAGACGCTGAGCGCCCAGAGCGCCAACATCAACGTGGTGAGCGGCGCGTCGGTCACGAGCGACGGTTACATCTCGTCACTCCAGTCCGCGATCGACGCCGCGCACCTCTGATGGAGCAGACGCACCGCTCGTGGGTCGAACACATCATGGGGATGCCGATGAGCATCCACCTGCGGGGCCCGGGCGCGTCCTCCGCAGCGGCCGATGTTGCGGTCACCCTGGCGTACGACGAGCTGCGCCGGGCGGACGAACTCTTCAGCACCTACCGGCCGGACAGTCAGGTAAGCCGACTCAACGCGGGCACGCTGACCCTCGCCGAAGCGGACGGTGACGTCCGGGTGGTCGCCGAGGTGTGCGACGTCGCGCGCGACCGGACTCAAGGCGCCTTCGACGCGCACCTGCCGGCGCCGGGCGGGGGCACGTGGTTCGACCCGTCCGGGCTCGTGAAGACATGGGCGGCCGAACGCGCGTTCGCCCACCTGGCGACGGTCGAGCTCTGCGACGCGTACCTCGGCGCGGCGGGCGATATCGTCGTACACACTCAGTTTTCGACGCCGTGGCGCATCGGCGTCGAGGTACCGATGCAGGCAACCGGGGATGCGGCAGACGGCAGTGACGATCGGCTGCTGGACGTCATCGAGCTGAGCGCCGGCGGCATCGCCACATCGGGGACGTCGCGCCGCGGCGCGCACCTCGTGGACCCGCGCACCGGCGCGCCGGCGGACGCCTTGCTGGCCGCCACCGTCGTCGGGCCGTCACTGATGTGGGCGGACGTCTATGCGACGGCCGCGTGCGCGTACGGCGACGACGCGATGGGCTGGCTCGAGACGCTGGACGGATACGACGCGCTGATCGTGTACGCCGGCACCGGCCAGGTTCGGCGCACGAAGGGCTGGCGCAGCGCCGCCTAATTCCGCGTGCGCCGCGGCAACGCGGAGGACCATGGCCCGCATGGCTCCTATCGACGACATGGACGACATGCTCGAACTCCGCAAGCGGTGCACCCGGTCCGTCAGCGGTCACGGGCTTTTCACGGCAGCGCAGCATCTGCGCGCGA
>JAVEEB010000285.1 GCA_030840665.1 Frankiaceae bacterium
TGCGCGAAGGCCAGCATTCCCGAGTCGTACAACGGCTTGAGTCCGCCCAGCGCCGGGTGCAGACCGAACATGGAGTCGAGCTGCAGCAGCTTGCTCTGGGGGACGCCGACGTTCGGGCGCCAGCCGAGGTACGCCGGATCTCCGGTCGGCACGACCGCGTTCAACCCGTCGAAGCCGCCGCGGAAGCTGACGACGACGAGCACGTCACTATCCACCGAGCCGGCGTCCGCGAATGCCAGTTGCGTCGACGCCAGCGGCCCGGCGAGGCTGCCGAGCACGCCGAGGCCCGCCACGGCAGCCGTGGTACCGAGGAAGCCCCGGCGCGTCAGGCCGCCGGGCGCCGCCCGGTGGTCGTCGTCCTGCGGGCAACCGCATGCCGCGAGCTGCAGACGAAAGTCAGGCGTGGGGAGGTCAGTCATCAACGCACCTCAGCGCACCGAGTAGTGGGGGGTGTCGAGAAGCAACGCCAGCACACTCGGCAATCGCCAACCGAACAAGGAACTTGTCGGCTTCAGCACGTCCGTCGGCTTGTGGTCGAGGAACGCGCAGATCGCCGTCCGATGCGCGGCCGCAATCGGCGGCACGCACAGGGCAGCGCGCAACACGTCGATGGCGGCGCCGTACGTCGTCGGCAACGTCTTGCCGAAATAGGCGCTCGCGGCCGGCCGCTGCAGCTGGTTCGGCCAACCGTGGCTCGCGAAAGTGAGGTGCGCGTTCCAACGGGCGAGCGTTGTCGCAGACGACGACCAGGCGGACGCGATGTCGGGGTAGCCATTCGGCAATGGCCATCCGAAGGGCGGCTGACCGACGTCCGAGGCGAGCCACTGCAAAGCCCGAACGCCGTCGGTGCCCTTGACGTCCGGGCGCACGCCGAGGGCGCGCAAACTACCGATGAAGTCTTCGTACGGCGTCCGCACCTTCTTGCCGGCCGACGCGGCGAACTCGGGCGACAGGAACAGCTGGCGGAGCACCGGCACGATGGCAGTGTCCCCGGCGAGGTACGTCTTGGCGAGCTTGTTCACCAGCGTCAACGGGGGAGTGTCGGAAACGAAGCGCACACACAACTTCTGCGCGATCCGCTTCGCCGTCGCAGGGTGGTGCGCGAGCCACTTCACGTACGCCAACGCGGCCGCCTCGCCGCCCATCGCCGAGCTGTTCGGCGCGACGTACGACATGACGCGCAGCCGGCCCACGTAGTGAGCGTCCGAGTTGTAGATGTAGTGCCCGTTGCGCCAGTCGACCGACAGCCCCGTGAGCAGCATCGTCGAGGCGCGCATGTCGGCCTCGGTGTAGCCCGCGTTCACGCCGACCGTGTGCAGCTCCAGCAACTCGCGGCCGTAGTTTTCGTTCGGCGAGTCCTTGGTGCTGTCGGCGTTGTTGAGGTAGCGCAGCATCGCGGGATGCCGGGCCGACGCGACGAGCATGTCCGAGAACTTGCCGAGCGCGTGCTTGCGAATGACGTCGCGGTCGTAGAGGTGGCGGCTGTCCCACACGTCAGCGCTGGGGCACGTGATGTTGAGGTGGTTCGACCAGAAGCCGACCATCGACTCGAACAGTTGCCGCTGCGACCACGCGGCACGCGCGATCGACACGTCCACGAGGTCGAACATGACCTCCCAGCCGCCATTGCTGAGGTTCTTGTGGCACTGGTCGACCGTCCAGTTCAACCGCGGCCACCGCGCTGCCAGGGTCGTCATGGCCGCATCGTTGATGGTGGCCGGGGCGAGCTGCGACTCGAGCCAACGCCGGGTGCCGCGCCGCCGCACGGAAGAGATGAGCGCCGGCGTCGCGCCGTACGTTGCCCGGCGGACCAGGTGCAGCACGGGGTCGGTGCCGGTCGCCTCGGCGGTGCCGGCGCCGGCGGCCTGGGCCACGCCTGCCCCCAGCACGGCGGCCAGACCGAGCAAGCCGCGCCGGGCGTAGAGGGCTGGCTCGGCGGTCTCGATGGTCTCGATGGTCACCCCCCTCGCGTCGACCGAATGGCCCAGTCGCTGGAGGGACGAATGGGTGAATCCTGCCTATCACGCGGACTGTGGCGCCCGGGTTACATCTGCGCGCCGATCGTGGGACCGCTGGTGTCGGGGTACGTGGTGATGTCCGTCGCTTTCACGCTCACCCAGACGACGTCGCCGACCCCGAGGCGCATCTCGGCGACGGCCGCGTTCGTGATGTCGGCGACCACCGCGGGGGGCCCCGCAAACGACACGCGGACGCGGTCGCCGAGCGGCTGCAGGCCCGAAACCGCCCGTTGCCAGCTGTTGCGGACGCTCGAGTGCGACGGCGCCTCGGTGGCGACGACGACCGAGCTCGGGCGCACCACAGCCAGTGCGGCACCGTTCAAGGCAGTGTCCGCGGTCGTGACGCGAGTGCCGTCGGCCAGCAAAAGGACGCCGGCGTCCGCCACGCCCCGCAGGAGGCTCAATCCGACGAGCTGGGCGACGTACGAGGTGGCCGGGCGCTGCGCGATCTCGTGTGGCGCCCCCTGTTGCACCACCCGACCGGCCTCGAGGATGACGACGCGCGTCGCGAGTGTCATGGCATCCAGCGCGTCGTGCGTGACGAAGACCGCGGGCCCACGAAAGTCGTCGAGCAACCGGCGCAACTCGCCTCTGACCTCCGCTCGCGTCGACGCGTCGAGAGCGGCCAGCGGCTCGTCGAGGAGCAGCAGCGCGGGAGTCAGGATCAGCGCGCGCGCCAGGGCGACCCGCTGCGCCTGGCCCCCCGACAGCTCGGCGGGCTTGCGATCGCCGAGCCCCGCAAGGCCCACCCGCGCCAGCCAGTCCTGGGCTTGCCGCCGGGCCGCCGCCCGGGGCACGCCCGCGCTCCGCGGACCGAACGCAACGTTGTCCGCCGCTGACAGATGCGGAAACAGCCGGTAGTCCTGGAAGACCACGCCGATGCCGCGTTCGTTCGGGCCACACCGCACACCGCCGGCCGGGTCGTCGAGCGTTGTGCCGCCCAGGACGACCTGCCCCGACGTGAGCGGCAGGAGGCCCGCAATCGTGCGCAGCAACGTGGTCTTGCCGGCGCCGTTCGGGCCCAGGACCGCAACCACCTCGCCGTTCCCCACCGTCAGAGCGACATCGAGGACGAAGTCGCCGCGCTCGACGTGCACCCGCGCCTCAAGGCTCATCGGATCGTCCCGCCCCGCAACCAGCGCTCGCGCAACGCGAGCAGGATCCCGACGCTGACGACGAGCAGGACGAGCGACAGGGCGACCGCGGCCGGCGGGTTGGACTCGAGGGCGATGTACACGGCAAGCGGCATCGTCCGCGTCTGACCGGCGGTGTTGCCGGCGAACGTGATGGTGGCGCCGAACTCGCCCAGCGCCCGCGCGAAGGTCAGCACCGCCCCCGCCGCCACCGAGGGCGCGATCAGGGGCAGGGTGATGCGGCGAAACGTCGTCCAGCCACTGGCACCGAGCGTGGCCGCCGCCTCGTCGTACCGCTGGTCCGCAGCGGCCAGCGCACCCTCGACCGTCACCACCAGGAACGGCATCGCGACGAACGTCTCCGCCACGACCACGCCGGCCGTCGTGAACGGCAGGGACACCCCGACAGCGTTGAGCGCGTGTCCGAGGAGGCCGCTGTTGCCGAGCGCGTACAGAAGACCCACCCCACCGACGACGGGTGGCAGGACCAGGGGCAGGAGGACGAGCGCGCGCAGCACCCGCCGGCCGGGGAACCGCAGTCGCGCCAGCACCCACGCCAGCGGTACCCCGAAGACCACCGACACGGCTGTCGCCAGCAGAGAACTGAACAGCGACAGGCGCAACGCCTCGCGAACGGACGGGTCGGTGAGCAGCGGCCACAGCCCGCCCCAGGGCGCGCGATAGAGCAGCCCGGCCAGCGGCAACAGCAGGAACGCGACGGCGATCGCCGCGGGCACTCCGAGCAGCGTCGACAGCCGCAGGGGGCGGCGACGTGCGGGCGGCGTCGCCGACGTCGTCACGGCTTCGCGAAACCGGCGGCGGCGAGCACGGCCTGGCCGGCCGGGGAGAGCACGTAGTCCGCGAAAGCTTGAGCCAGGGCAGAATTCTTGCTGGCCTTCAGAACAGCGATCGGGTACGACGTGCTGGCATTTTGTGCCACCGGGATGGCGACGGCCTTCACCTTGTCCCCGGCCGCGAGAACGTCGGTGGCGTACACGATGGCCGCGTCGGCCTGGCCGTTCAGGACGTACGCGAGAGTGCCCTTGACGTCCAGCCCGAGCGTTGCCGGGGTCACGCTGACGTTTGCCTTGGCGAGGACCG
>JAVEEB010000306.1 GCA_030840665.1 Frankiaceae bacterium
AGGCGCCGCCGGAGTTCGACAGGAAGATCGCCATCAGGAGGCCCGCGCCGATGGCGCCCGCGAGGTAGGCACCCAGCGGCTCGTACCCGAGTCCGAACCCGACGGCCACCGGTGCCAGCACGGCGAGAAGGCCGGGGACGGCGAGCTCCCGCAGCGAGTCCTTCGTACAGATGTCGACGACAGCTCCGTAGTCAGGCTTCTCCGTGCCCAGCATGATTCCCGGGTGTTCGCGGAACTGCTTGCGCACCTCGACCACCACGCGCCCGGCCGCCCGGCCGACGGCAGTGATCGCGACGGCCGAAAAGAGGAAGACGACGGCCGCGCCGATGATCAGGCCGACGAGGACGTTCGGCTGATCGATGGAGATCGTGACGGTCGACACCGTGGACCCCGCGTCCGCCAGCGCGCCGACCACCGCCTCGCGGAAGGAGCCGAACAGGCTGGTCGCGGCGAGCACCGCCGTCGCGATCGCGATGCCCTTGGTGATGGCCTTGGTGGTGTTGCCCACGGCGTCGAGGTCGGTCAGAACTTGCGCGCCCGCTGGGTTTTCGGCGTTCGCACCCGACATCTCGCCCACGCCCTGCGCGTTGTCGCTGACCGGGCCGAACGTGTCCATGCTGACGATCACACCGACAGTCGTGAGGAGCCCCGTACCGGCGAGTGCGATCGCGAAGAGCGACACGGTGACGTCGCCGTGGCCGAGCAGGAACGCGCCGTAGACCGCGGCCGCGATGAGCAGCGCCGAGTACACGGCCGACTCGAGGCCGACGGCGATGCCCGACAGGATCGTCGTCGCGGCGCCGGTCGTCGACGACTCGGCGACTTCGCGGACGGGACGGCTCTTCGTCTCCGTGTAGTACGCGGTCAGCAGCTGGATGGCCCCCGCCAGGGCGAGGCCGATGAGCACGGCGCCGATCGCGATCCAGCGCGGGTTGCCGGCCGCGGGTGTGCCGGAGCCGCTGAAGCCCGCGAACGTGGTCGGCAGGTAGACGAACGCGGCAACGACCACGCCGACGGCGGCGCAGCCGGCCGAGATGAAGAAACCCCGGTTGATGGCGCTCATGGCGCTGGTGTCGCGCCGGCGGGGAGCGACGGCGAAGATCCCGATCATGGCCGTCAGCACGCCGATCGCGGGCACCAGCAGGGCGAAGACCATCCCGTGGAACCCGAAGGCGGCCTTGCCGAGGATGAGGGCGGCCACGAGCGTCACGGCGTACGACTCGAAGAGGTCGGCGGCCATACCGGCGCAGTCGCCGACGTTGTCGCCCACGTTGTCCGCGATGGTGGCGGCGTTGCGCGGGTCGTCCTCGGGGATGTGCTGCTCGACCTTGCCGACCAGGTCCGCGCCGACGTCCGCGGCCTTGGTGAAGATGCCGCCGCCGACGCGCATGAACATGGCCAGCAGGGCCGCGCCGAAGCCGAACCCTTCCAGCACGGGCGGCGCCTGGTCGCGGAACCCGAGCACCACCCCCGCGGCGCCGAGGAGGCCCAGGCCGACGGTGAACATGCCGGCGACGCCACCGGTGCGGAACGCGATGGTCAGCGCCCGGTTGAAGCCCTCGTTGTGGGCGGCTGCGGCGACCCGCACGTTGCCGCGGACGGCGAGTGACATGCCGACGTACCCGGTGACGGCCGAGAAGACCGCCCCGACCACGAACGCCAGCGAGCGGCCGATGCGGACCCCCGTGGAGTCCGCGGGCAGCGGTATCAGCACGACCGGGATGACGACGACGAAGATCGCCAGCGTACGGAATTGCCGGGTCAGGTAGGCCTGCGCGCCTTCCTGGATGGCGCCCGCGATGTCCCGCATGCTGACGCTGCCCTCGCTGGCGGCGAGCACTTGGCGGACCAGGACAGCCGCGACGAGGAGGGCGGCGACCCCGATCGCGGCGATTGCGGCGATGACCACGTAGTGGCCACCTGCCAGCGTTGTGTCGAGACGGCTGGGCGTGGTCGACAGGCCCGCGAAACCGTAGGTCATTCACCCTCCTGGCACGCTGTGGGGGCAGCGGCACCCAGAGGGTCCGCCACGCTGCGGTCCCAAGAGTGTGACCTAAGTCACTCCGTCAGACACCTACTGGCGGCAAGAAAAACACGCAGCGTGCCTGCGCTACGCCTCGGCTGCCAGCACGGTGTCCCGCGCGACCTCGCCGCAGGGCCAGCTCATGCGCACTTCAGTCCCACCGGAGGGCGCCGCGACGACCTCCACGGAATCGACCAGCCCGACGATCACCGCGAGCCCGATGCCCGGCGGCATCGACCCGTCGGCGGCCGGCTGATCCGTACTTCCGAAGTCAAAACCGTCGAGACTCGAGAGCGCCGCGTCGGCCGAGTCGGTGACCGCATCGATCACGACGACCTCGTAGCGCCCGTGGTCGACCGACAGCGTGAGCCGGACGGGACGCGGTTCGCCGTGCGTCTGGTGCAGTTGGACGGCGCGCGAGCAGGCTTCGCCGACGGCCAGCCGGATTTCGTCGACGACATCCGGCTCGACGTCTGCCCGGCGCGCGATCGCGGTCGCGATCAACCGAGCCGTGCGAACGTGCGCCGGCAGTGGCGTGAAACTGAGCTCGACGACTGCCATGTCGTCGTCAGTCCGTCGCCGCGAGAGCTTCCTCGACCGAGGAATGAATCGGGAAGACCTTCGTCAGGCCCGTGATGCGGAAGATCTTCAAGATCCGCTCCTGGGAGCAGACGAGGCGCAGCGAACCCTCGTGCGCGCGCACGCGCTTGAGGCCACCGACCAGGACGCCGAGACCGGTGGAGTCGAGGAAGTCGACGCCTTCCATGTCGACGACCAGGTGATAGTTGCCGTTCGACACCAGGTCGATGAGCTGCTCACGCAGCTTCGGGGCGGTGTACACGTCGATCTCGCCACCGACGACAACGACGGTGCGATCCCCTTCGGTGCGGGTCGACAGTGACAGATCCACAAGATCCTCCAGCGCTTTGTGCCCGGTGCGAGAAGCGCGGTGCGCGCCTCGTGACATGGTCAATGTGCGGTCGTGACAGGCCGGTCAAACCCGGAGCGCCCGACCACTGCGCGCCAGCAGTACCCGACACTATTCGATCTAACCATTCCGACAGGTGGCATCGCGGGCGGGTGATCATTCTCGAGGACAGTACGAGGGAGCATTTGTACGGCGCTCCGCCACCGGTTGCGCCGGCGGTCCGCGCGGGGCTCGCCGCAATGTCGCCGCGGGACGAGACTGTGTCTTCGTGACCGCGACCCGACATCTCCTGGACCGCCTGCTGGCGGATCTCGGCGACGGCGTCGTCACGCACGTCCACGCAATTCCGGCCCGGACGGCCATGCCCGTCCCCTGGCCGGATTGGGTGCCGGCACTCGTCCGTGACCGCTACGCCGCCGCCGGCGTCGCGACACCGTGGTCCCATCAGGCGCAGGCGGCCTCTCTCGCTTTCGGTGGGGAGCACGTGGTGGTTGCGACAGGCACCGCCTCCGGAAAATCGCTGGCCTATCAGCTGCCCGTGTTTGCGTCCGCGCGGGCGGATGGGCGCGGGCCGACCGCGCTCTACCTGTCGCCGACGAAGGCCCTCGCCGCCGACCAGTTCCGTCGTATCTGCGAGCTGGACATGCCCGGCGTGCGCGCGA
>JAVEEB010000330.1 GCA_030840665.1 Frankiaceae bacterium
GGAGGTGGGACGACGTGCACGCCTGGTTCCGCACGGACGGGACGAACTTCCGACTCCGCACGCGCCCGCCCGTCCGTCCGAGGAAACGTGCGGTACCGCGTGTACCTCCCCGCACATTCGGACCGAAGCAGCGGGGCTAACCTCACGGCGATCAGCACCGCCTTGACCATTGGAGTCCGCTGAGCAGCAGCCAGACCGACGTCTAGCGCTCCTCGTGTCGCGACGCCCGCCCACTCGGGGCCCGCGCACGCGAGCCTCTGCGCCGACCGCTTCTCGCAACCAACCGGCGTGCAAAACACGCACTCATCTGCCGCTTTGAGTGCGTTCAGCACGATTGTGCTCGCTTCCTCTGGGCCTCCCCGTACGAACCCGCTACGACGTGACGATTGGACCACCGACAAGCGTCCGCCGACTTCCCCGCAACGCTGTTCCCAGTCAGACGCAGCTTGCTGTGTGGGTCCGTGGCCTCGACGTCCCGGAGGTCCATCTGCCACCCAGACATCTCTCCCCAGGCACTGTGGGAATTGTCGACGGCCGCTGGTACATTCGAACATATGTTCGAGATGACAAAGCCGCAGCCAATCGCTCCTGGGGTTTTCTCCCTGGTCGGCGACGTCGCGATGGCGTCCCGACTGTCCTGGCTCGACAAGACCGACCCTGGTCCCGCCTTGATCACCGAGCTCGACAACCTGTCCGGCGGGGACCTGCCGCCGGCCGGGCTTGTGCACGTCCTACGCGGGTGGGAGCGTGCCGAGGCGTGGCTCGCCGCGCGGAAGCAGACCGCGATCGTCGCGGTCGCCGGCGCGCAGCCGCGGGACGCCGATGATTGGGCGCGGGAAGAAGTCGCCGCGTGTTTGCGGCTATCTCCCGGCTCCGCGAGGAACAGGGTCCGCGTCGCCCGGCAACTGTGCGGGCGGCTGGCCGCGACCCACGCCGCACTGCTCCGTGGACAGGTCACCGTGTGGCAAGCGATCACCCTCACTGACGCGGTCGCGCCCCTACCGGACGGTGCCGCCCGCGCGGTGCAGACCCGGGTCCTGCCCCGTGCGCATCTCCAGACTCTCCCGCAGTTCCGGGCCTCGGTCCGCCGCGCCGTGATCGCGGTCGACCCCCGGACGGCCCAGGAGCGCCACCTCGACGCGGCCGCCGGCCGGTGCGTCGACGTCGTCGCCGGCGAGGACGGGACAGCCACCGTGTACATGACGGTCCCCGCAGCCGACGCCGCCGTCATCGACCTCGCGTGCCACACCCTCGCCCGCGAGATGCGCACCCCCGGCGACACCCGCACCCTCCCCCAGCGCACCGCGGACGCCCTCACCGAACTCTGCCGCCGCTACCTCACCGGCACCGGAACTGGCGTTGGTGCTGGCACTGGCCGGGGAGCGCCGCGGACCGCGCACGGGCGCCCGTTCACCGTCGACATCACCATCGACCTCGCCACCTTGGCCGGCCTCGCCGACCACCCCGCGCACCTCGCCGGGTACGGACCCATCACCCCCGACGTCGCCCGCGACATCGCCCGCACCTCCCTCTGGCGCTGGGTCCTCACCGACCCCACTACCGGCGCCGCCCTCGACTGCACGACCGCGCACGACCCCGGCCAACACCTCACCGACATCGTCATCGCCCGCCACCCCACCTGCACCGCCGCCGGCTGCCACAAACCCGCCGTCAACTGCGACCTGGACCACACTGTCCCCTACCCGGCCGGCCCCACCTGCGAATGCAACCTGGCGCCGCTCTGTCGTCGGCACCACCGGATGAAACACGAAGCCGGCTGGACCCTCCAGCACCTCCCCGACCACACCCTCCGCTGGACCACCCCCGCCGGCGCGGTCTACTACGTCACCCCACCAGCCATCGGCCCGCCACACCCCGATCCCGACTACGAGCCACCCGCGCTGACTCGCCGCTGTGCGCATCCCAAAACCCCAAGCGGTCGCACGGCCCGAAGCGCACCCGTCATCATCAAGGACGACGAACCACCGTTCTAGTGGAGCGGATGACCGCTGCCCTGGTGGAGGCGACGATGACTGCGTGCCGTATCTAGGACTCCTCGAAACCGACCAACGGTGGGCCGCCAAAGAAGAATCCGTCGCGGCCAGCGACGGCCGAATGCGGCGGCCGCCCGCCGTACACGCCTGGCCCATGGCCGGAGCCGCCGACAAGCGCGCGGGTAAGTGCGTTGCGGCCGGCGCTGAGTTCCTCCAACGCGGCGAGAACGTGGGCTCCGGTAACGACGCTCGCCCCGTCGATGGCAGCGAGGAGCGCTGATCGGCGTACCAATTCCTTCAGGTACGAAGCTGTGGTCCCGGCCGTCTGCGCAACCACGACGTCGACATCGACGTCCTCGGCGAGCTGGACGCCACGCGAGTACAGGAGGAACAGCGCACGGCGGCCCGCGTCGTCCGGCAACGGGATCTCCACCGCCTGGTCGACGCGGCCGGGCCGCTGCGCGAGCGCCGCCTCGAGCACCTGCGCCCGGTTCGTCGTCAGCAGGAACGTGACATCCGCGTCCTCGGCGAGACCGTCGAGCTCATCGAGAACTTGGAAGAGCAACGGCTGCGGGCCGTGCGAGAAGCTGCGATCCTCCGCAACGAGATCGCAGTCCTCCAGTACGACGAGTGCTGGCTGGAAGGCGCGCGCGAGTTCCGCGGCCTCGCTGATGAAAGCCAGCGTCTGGCCGGCGAGCAACAGGACGGTCACGTCGGGCATCAGACCGACGAGGTAGCGCACGGTCAGCGTCTTACCCGTCCCGGGCGGCCCGTGCAGAAGTACGCCGCGCTTGAGGTGTTGTCCCTGTTCGCGCAACCGCTCGCGGTGCTCTGCCAGGCCGATCACCTGTCGTTCGACGACATCGAGCGTTCCCTCGGGCAGGACGAGATCGTCGCGGTGGAGCACCGCCCGCCGATGAAACCGGAGCGGACCCGTTGCAGGCCCGAACTCCGAGACACCGAAGGACAGCACCTGTCCCCGCAGCACGGACAGCTCGACAGCCTTGTCCTGCACGCTCCGCAGGAAGTCGGCAGCCGCCTCCGGATCGGCGCCGAGCACCTCGAGCACGACCCGCGGCCGTCCGCGGCGCATGTCGGCCTGCATCATGAAGACGGCGGCCGCCTTTCCGCCGATGACGGTGAGCCACAGCCCCGCCGCGATCGACGTTTCCGTCTCCTCCGGCCCCACCGCAACCGTGACCCGCTGCACCGGTCCGAGGTCAACATGCCCGGCCCGGGCCGCGGCCACCAGCACCGTAAGGCCCTCGACCTGATGCATCGCCGAGCCGACGCCGAGCAGCTCAGCGTCAGCAGGCAGCACGGCGTTCAGAGCCCGGTTGACATCAGGGAGCCGGTACGGCGACCACGACTCCGCCGCCACCGGCAGGGTGGACGCCTCAGGGCCGAGGTGGGCGTCGAGGCGTCGGGTCAACGCGTTCGCGGTCACGGATCCCGGGCCATGCACCACCTGCTCGAGGAACCGCCGGAACAGTGCGCCGAACCGAGCAATGTCCTCCGTGTCATCTGCCATGCGGGTCAGCCTCGCAGGCCACGACAGGTGGCGGCAAACGGCGGCCGAGACGGGACGCCCATAGACTGCCGCCGTGCCGGAAGCCCCGACCTTGCAGCTGTACGTCGCGCTGCGGCAATCCGCCCTCGACGGGCGTCGCGGGATAGTGCGCGTCTCCCAAGCCGTTCTCACCGCGCTCGGTGCCCGACCCTGGTCACCGCTGCTGCTCACCGGGGCGCGGACGACCGGGGCTCTAGCGGCCCTCAGCGAGACCAGCGACAACCCGCGGATCCTGTTCTGCGACGACGTCGTCCTGTCGAACCTCGGCGTGGAACACGGCACGGAGATCACCGTCGCCCTCGACGACGACGAGTCCTGCCTCACCTTGACGCTGGTCGGCCCTGACGAGGTCACGTCGACCGTGAGCCCGGAGGCACTGCGGTTTGCGCTCCTCGGCAAGTCGGTCGCCCTCGGCGACCGGGTTTCCCTGCTGCCACAGGATTTCTCCGTGCCTGCCGGAACGGATGCTGCCCAACGGGCAACCGCGCTGAGCGACCTGAGCGGCCTCATCCGCAGTGGCTGGTCCTCCACCCTTTTATCGGTTGCGGCGGCCGAGCCGGCAACACCGTCGATCGTGACTCCCTCGACGCAGGTCTCCTGGCGCGGCGGCCCACCCACGACCTCCTCGGGCGTCAACGTCGTCGCAGTCGCGGGCGCCAATCCTGAAGATTCCCTGCCCGCCGTTGCCGTTGCCTTCAAGACGCTGCGGGACCGGTTGTCGCTGGCGTTCCAGCAGAGCGCGCTCCTGGGCCGGCTCGGCGGCAACACGCAGCTCGGCGTCCTGGTGACGGGTCCGGCAGGGTCCGGCAAGTCGGCGATGGTGGGCGCGGCGGCCGCCGCCGTGGGTGCCCACCTGGTGCACGTGTGGGGGCCGGGGCTCGCCGCGCTGGAGCCGAACAGTGCCGCGAAGGAACTGAAGCGGTTGGCGGACGAGGCGACCGCGACGTACCCGAGCGTTTTCTACATCGAGGACCTCGACGCGCTCACCCCTCGGGTGGGACCGGCGCCTCTCGCCTCAACCCTCATCGGCACGATGCGCCAGTTGCTGGCGACCAGCCGCACCGCTGTGGTCGCGAGCAGCGCCACCCCGGAGAACGTGTCCCGCGAAGTCGTGCACCCCGGGCTGCTGGACGTACAACTCGCGGTGCCACTGCCGTCGAAGGCCGTGCGACGGGCGGTGCTGGCCGTGCAGACCGCACGCACGCCCCTCGCGGCCGACGTCGACCTCGACGTGATCGCCGCCAAGACGCCGGGCTTCGTCGCGGCCGACCTGCTGGTGCTCTGCCGCGAGGCCGCGGTGTGCGCCGCCGATCGCCAGAAAGGCATCGCGGATGCCACTGTGGCGGCCGCGGACTTCCTTGCCGCGTTGGAAACTGTAAGACCCACGTCCATGGCGGACACGTCGTTCGACCTGCCGGACCTGACCCTCGACGACGTCGGCGACATGGCCGAGGCGAAGCAGGTGCTGACCGAGGCGGTCATCTGGCCCCTGACGAACGCCGACACATTCTCGCGGTTGGGCATCGCCCCGTCGCACGGCGTCCTGCTCTACGGCCCGCCCGGGTGCGGAAAAACGTTCCTGGTCAAGGCGTTGGCGGGCAGCGGTGGCGCCAACGTACTGTCCGTGAAGGGCGCCGAGTTGCTGTCCAAGTGGGTGGGTGAGAGCGAGAGTGGCGTACGCGAGCTGTTCCGGCGCGCGCGCGACGCGGCCCCGTCGCTCATCTTCTTCGATGAGATCGACGCTCTTGCCCCAGTGCGGGGTCAGTCGTCCGACAGCGGCGTTACCGATCGCGTGGTCGCCGCCCTGCTCACCGAGCTCGACGGCATCGAGGAGCTGCGCAACGTGGTCGTCGTGGCCGCGACGAACCGCCCCGACCTCATCGACCCGGCGCTCCTGCGCCCCGGCCGCATCGATCGCCTCGTCTACGTCCCCCCGCCCGACGCTGACGCGCGCGCCCAAATCCTCAAGGCGGCCGGCCGCAAGGTGCCCTTCGCGGCAGATGTCGACCTCGCAGCGATCGCCGCCGACACCGAGGGCTTCTCCGCCGCCGACTGCGCGGCGCTCCTCCGGGAGGCAGCGATGGCGGCCATGCGCGAATCGCGGACCGCCGACATCGTCACGGCTGCGCACCTGGCGAGCGCGCGCGCCGTCGTGCGGCCCTCGATCCGGCCCGACCAAGCGGCGGCGCTGGCAGCCTTTGCCGCCAATCGCTGAGGACGCGCCGATCACGCCCCGCCGCGGCTGGCGCAACCGCACCCGCACCCGCACCCGCACCCGCTCGAAGCGGGCGCGGTCACGGAAGCGCCGACTCGCGCGGGCAGTGGTCATCACGGTTGTAGCTGCCGCCGTGGCGGGGCTCGGCGGCTGGTTCGTCGGCGTGCCCCTGTACCGGCCATCGCTGAAGTCGGGCGAGCGGCTCGGTATTGACGTGTCGAGTCATCAGGGCTCCATCGACTGGGGCCGCGTGCGCGCCGACGGGGTTTCCTTCGCCTACCTGAAGGCCACCGAAGGAGGCACCTTCGATGATTCGACGTTCGCCGCGAACTGGCGTGCGGCTGACGACGCTGGCATCGCCCGCGGCGCGTACCACTTCTTCACGCTTTGTACGACGGGAATCCTGCAGGCACAGCACTTTCTCAGTGTTGCGGCACCGGATGCGGCATCGCTGCCGCCTGCGGTCGACCTGGAGCTCGCCGGAAACTGCTCAGCACGGCCGGCGAAGGCGGATGTGCGACGTGAGCTCCGGGCGTTCACCGACGCGGTGGAGTCAGCGACCGGCCGACCGCTCGTTCTGTATGTGGGCAACGACTTCCAAACCGCGTACGGCGTCGACATCGACCGTCCGCGATGGACACCGCGATGGTTGCGCCGGCCGTCCGGGAAGTGGGCGATCTGGCAGGCGAGCGGGAAAGGCACCGTAGATGGGATCGCCGGACCGGTCGACCTTGATGTGGCCGCTGCGGCCTCAGCCGGCTGAGCGTTCCAGCTCGTCGGCCAGGGCAACGAAGAACTCCACGATCCCCGCGGGGCCGTCCACCACGAGGTCTGCGACGGCCGCGACCTCCTCGACCTCGTCCGACGAGCTCGCGACGGTCAGCCCAGGTGTGCCCCCGGCCCGCAACTCGCGTACCGCGGCGAACGCCGGCAGGTCACCCAGGTCGTCGCCGCAGAAGACGACGCACGAGGTCGGCGCCTCCGCCACGTAGGCGAGTAGCGCGTGGCCCTTGTCGAGCCCCGCGGGCCGCAACTCGACGACGAAACGACCGTCGACCGCCTCCAGGCCGGCGCGGGCGGCGAGCGCATGAAGGCCGGGTTGCAGAGCCGCGAACGCCGCCTCGGCGTCGGGCGCGTTGCGGGTGTGGACAGCAACGGAGTGCTGCTTGTCCTCGATGGCCGCGCCCTCGACCGCGGCGAGCAATGCCGGCAGCTCTCGGCGTACAAGGTCGATGCTCTTGTCTGGAAGGGGGCGTTCGACGGTGCCGGCGCCGACCTCCCAGCGCTCCAGGCCGTAGTGCCCGAGCACGGTGACCGACGCGAGCGCCGGATGCCCTTCGAGGCCGGCGAGCGCGCGCACGCTGTCGACCGGGCGACCCGTGAGGATCACCAGCCGGCCGACGAGGGCCGCCAGACGGGAGAGGGCTTCGATGGCACCCGGGGCAGGGTGGGAGTCGTCGGGGTTGGCGACGATCGGGGCGAGCGTGCCGTCGAAGTCGGTCGCGAGCACGGCCCGTCGAGGATCCAGGACGAGTGCGGCCAGCCCGGCCCGGCCGGCCGGCGTGTGAGGCTCAGCTAGGAAGTGGTGGCCCGGGGGCGCCAACTACTTGCCGCCACCGGGTTCGTAGTAGCGGGTCACGACGACGGTCAGCTTGGCCGAACCTGGGAGCCCCGGGATGCGCGCGAGGACGCGGTGCAGCTGCGGGAACTGCCGGGCGAGCGCCTCGGCGGA
>JAVEEB010000381.1 GCA_030840665.1 Frankiaceae bacterium
GCTGTCGCTCGCGCCGCTGACGGCTGCCATCTGTGTCCCCTCGCCCGGTCGTCCCTGTCGTCGTACACGCTAGGGATCGAACGGGGCGAGGAGCATCAGGCCACCCGGCGAGCTTGCGCGGGGGTTACCCCCCGCGCCGTCAACGTTTTGCGGTCTCGGGCAGCCGGACCGGCGAGATGAGCGTGGTCGGCGCCACCCAGCCCCGCGTCGTCAGGACTTCTTCCAGGCGCGCCGCCGCGGCCCTGCGCTGCTCGTGCATGGCGGTCATGACGGCGTCCTCCGAGCCTTTGGACTCGGCGTTCTCGGTGCGGTTGCAGCACATCAAGAAGTCCCGCATCAGGACTTGGACTTCACGATCGTTGGGGAGCGAGTTCATGCGTACGACCTCCTGCATTCGACACAGGAGTATTCGGCCGTCCGGAGTAGCAGTCTGAAGGCATCTGGCCGTATGCCACCCGCTCGGCCCAGCAAATACCTTTTTGATCAAGACGCCGACGGCGCAGGACCGAGTTGCACGTTGCCCGACTTGTCGCGGCACTGTTGGGCGAGGTCCTGCAGCCGCGGGCCGGCGACCTGCATCTTCGCGATGTAGTCCTGGATCCGAGCCAAGTCCAGGTTCTGTACGGCGGCCTTCGCGTCCTCGATGGGCGGCAGGGAGGTCGCCGCCTCCTGCGCGAGCTGCAGGCATTCGACGGGCACCCGCACCTCGACGGTGGACGGCGATGACGTGCTGGTCGGTGAAACACCCGCCGTGGCGCCCGGTGCGGGATCGGTGCCTTTTCCTGCACTGGTGACCGCCGCACCGATCGCGATCCCGCCGATCAGGGTCACGGCGGGGAGCAGCATGGCCCAGGCGGGGACCCGTGGGCTGCGCTCTACGACCGTGGGGGCCTCGTGCATGACAACCGACCTTTCGCCGTTTGCGTCGCCGATCGACGCAGGTCCCGAACGTCGTCCGCTGCTCAGGTGAGGGGTCCCTACCCCCGCGGCCAGCAAAATGATCGCCGTGGACGTGTCAGGTGAGCGCTGACGGGGACCACAGCCTCGTGATCATCGGTAGCCGTCATGTCCCCAGTGCCCGCCGAGGTGTGTCCGGTGCGCTCGTCGTCGTCTGGTCCGTCTTCTGGATCGTGCTGGGCGCGTGGGTCGGCCAGCAGATGTGGCAGGTGTCGAAGCTGACGACCACCGTCGCCGACAGCGGGCACGCGTTGCATCAGGCGGGCGAGGCGCTCACGTCCTTCGCCGGATTGCCTCTCGTCGGCGAGCGGTCCGCCTTGCTCGGGACGACCGTCACCCAGAACGCCGACCAGATCGTGCTGGGCGCGACCGACGCGCAGCGGTCGACGCGGCGCCTCGCGGTCCTTCTCGGCCTGTCGATCACCCTCGTACCCCTTGCACCTGTTCTTGGTTTCTATGTCCCCGCTCGCCGGCGGGCCGCGCGGGATGCCGCCGACGTACGCCGGCTCCTGGCCAGCGAGGACCCGGACCTCGTCGACGCTCTCCTCGCGCAGCGGGCCGTGGCGCACCTCCCGTACGCGGAGTTGCTGTCGTTCACGTCGACGCCGGCCGCGGACCTGCGGGACGGGCGCTTCGGGCAACTGGCTGACGCGGAGCTCGCGTATCTCGGGTTGCGCCGGAAGCTCCCCACCTGATGTCGGCTGACGGCGCCGCGCCGCGTCGCTGGTCGTTCTGGCACGGCTACGCGCGGGTGATCGTCGGCGCTCGGTGGCTGATCGTCGCGGCGTGGGCCGCCGCAGTGGTCGCGATCCTGCTGGTGCTGCCGCCCGTGACCTCCCCGCAGGCCGACCTCGAGGGGTTCGTCAGCGGCAACAGCGCCGCCGCGCAGGCGGAGAAGGAGTCG
The DNA here is from genome assembly GCA_030840665.1 of Frankiaceae bacterium. Taxonomy (GTDB): domain Bacteria; phylum Actinomycetota; class Actinomycetes; order JAVEEB01; family JAVEEB01; genus JAVEEB01. The sequence continues at coordinate 1,862 of JAVEEB010000381.1, forward strand.
CTGGCGCAGTTCGGGGTGCCGCTCCTGGCCCGCAGCATCATCGTGCAGCGCAACGCGGCGGGGCTCCCGGCGCAGACGCAAGCCGATGCCGTCGCCCGGGCACTCGCCGTGGACAACAAGCAACTGTCGACGCCGCTGCTCGGGGCCGTGCCGCTGCCCAATACGGGCAAGCTCGTGCCGGGTGCGAAAGAGGACGGCACGACGGTTCTGACGTTCGTGTTTCCGCCGGCGGAGAGCCTGGTCAGGCAAGACCGGGACGTTCGCAGTTTCGCCGATCAGCAGCTGACGAAGCCCGCCGACAGCTTCGTCGGCGTCACCGGCTCGATCCCTGCCAGGGTGGCGCAGAGCGACATCATCCTGGCCAAGTTGCCGTTGGCGGAAGTGGCAACGGTGCTCGTCATTCTCCTGATCGTCGCGCTCAGCTTCCGGTCGGCGGTGGCGCCGCTGGTCACGCTGGCGACGGGCGGCGTTGCGGTGCTGTGCACCCTCGGTGCGCTCGGACACCTGGCCAGGTTCTTGAAGGTGACGGTGCCGAGCGACCTCGAGCCGCTCATCATCGCGCTGCTGCTGGGCGTCACGACGGACTACTGCGTCTTTTTCCTGTCAGGTATGAGAAACCGGCTGCGTGAAGGGCTGGACAGGCGCGCGGCCGCGATCGAGAGCACGGCCGATGTGGCACCGATCGTGGCCGTCGCTGGCATTACCGTCGCGGCGGGCACCGCGTCGCTGCTGGCGGCGCATTCGCCCCTGTTTCGCGGCTTCGGTCCCGGCTTGGGCCTGACGGTGCTCGTCGGTTTGCTCGTCGCGTCGACGCTCGGGCCGGCGCTGCTCGCCATCCTTGGGCCACTGGCCTTCTGGCCCTCCGGCGCGACCCACGAGGTCGTCACGGATGAAGACCTCCCGGTGCACCTGCGCGGGCGGAGCGCACGGTTCGCCGCGGCCATCTCCCGCCGCGGTATTGCGGGGCTGCTCGTTGTCGTGTGCGTGGGGGCACTGGCGGCCGCCGCGTGGCCGGTCACGTCCTTGCGGCTGGGGGTTGGCTTCATATCCTCCGTGCCTTCGGGGCATCCCGTCGCGGTCGCCGCCAACGCCGCCGCGGCGGGTTTTGCGGACGGCGTCGTGGGCCCCACGCAGGTGGTCGTCAACGCGCCGGGGATCGCGACGCAGCGCGAAAAGCTCAAGAAGCTTGAAGACGCAGTCGTACGGGAGCCCGGGGTGGCCGCGGTCGTGGGTGCGGGCGACCTGCCGCCCGGCCTGCCCGCCGCCGCCGTGCAAGCGGCTGCCCAACAGTTGGGTTACCAGCTGCCGGCGGGATTCACGGACGCGGCGCACGCGGATGACCGCCTGGGCATTTCGGTGTCGAAGTCCGGGGACGCGGCGCGCTTTCTCGTCATCTTCGACAGCTCGCCGCTCGATGCGCGAGCCATCACGCATCTGCGACAGTTGACCGCGCGGTTGCCGTCATTGCTGGCTGCGGCGGGACTCTCGGGCGCTCGGCCCGCCATCGCGGGTGACACCGCCCTTGCCGCGGAGGTCGTCGCCCGCACGACGGGCGACCTCCTGCGCATCGCCGTTGCCGCTTTGCTCGTCAACGCGTTGCTTCTGGTGATCTTCTTGCGGGCGATCGTGGCGCCGCTCGTGCTGCTGTCGTGCAGTGTGCTGGCGCTGCTGGCGGCGCTGGGGCTGACGGCGTTGGTGTTTCAGACCGGCGCCCACCATGACGGCATCACCTTTTATGTGCCGTTCGCCGCAGCGGTGTTGCTCGTCTCGTTGGGCAGCGACTACAACATTTTTGCTGTCGGTCACGTGTGGACGCTTGCGCGCCGCATGCCGTTGGCGGAGGCGATCCGGCGCTCGACACCACGGTCCACCCGGGCCATTACGTCAGCCGGCCTCGTGCTGGCGGCGAGCTTCGGGTTGCTGGCGCTCGTGCCGCTCGTTCCCTTTCGTGAGCTGGCTTTCGCGATGGCGACGGGGATCCTGCTGGACGTGTTTCTGGTGCGGTCCGTCCTCGTGCCTTCGCTGCTCACGCTCTTGGGCACTGCGAGCGGCTGGCCGTGGGCGAAGCTGCAGCGCTAGCCCCGAACTGCAGCGTTAGCTACGAGATGACTTCGAGGTCTCGCGCCGGTTGGCTTTATCGATCGCCTCGACGAGCTCGTCCTTCGTCATCTTCGAGCGCCCCTC